>NZ_CALJAH010000346.1 GCF_938028185.1 uncultured Cardiobacterium sp.
CGTGGCTTACCCGGGGGCGCAAACCAAACAAATGAAATTCAGAAAACCAGCTAAGATGTACCAAGGGACGAAAATAACTTGTTCCTTCCAAAACAGGGCGTGCGATTAATTGCCAACTTAATGGATTATTGAGTAATTCCGGATTGTAAACAAAAAGTTCCCTATCATCCCATACATAATCAAATGCTAGCACCTGTCCATATAATAAAAAGAACAGACAAAAGCTAAACACATAAAATGCCACAATGCTGACATAAGGATACTTTTTCAGGTTATTCATCATTCCATTATTCCATTAAATTCACAATTAGAACCGCACGCCAATTCAGAATATCATCGAGACATTGTATTATATTTTAGTCAAACAGTCCAACAAAGATATTTTATTGACACGAAGTTGGCAATCTGCGCTCTCCGACACTTCCGCTACATTTCCAACTAATGATTTGTCTATTCGTTGATTGTGGGACAGGTGTGATTATAACATTTTTGCCGGAATTGGCGCCTTTGTTAAAGGTTATGGTAATAACCCCTGTATCTGGCGTCAAAACGGCTCCACCTGCAGGAAAATATTTTCCTTGCAGCAATTGTGTTGTTGCCATCAAATCGTCGCCTGCTGGAGGAAAGTGCCCCTTGTCCCAATATTTTACTGCGATATCATTTTTTAATCCCGCCGTTACAACAAGTGCTTCACTTGCTTGTGTGCGGGCCAAATAGTCTTGATAGGCAGGAATGGCCAGTGAGGCAAGAATTCCAATGATGGCAACAACGATCATTAACTCAATTAGGGTAAAGCCTCCTTGCCTTACACGCAGGATATTCATCATAAAATTTCTCCGTATAATCTAAAAAAGCCCGGCATATAACCGGGCTTTCGTCTTTTCTGCTAATGAGCCGAAAATTATTGGCAAGTAGAAGGCAGACGGCGTTTTTCGATAGAGCCAGAGCAAACCCACTTGGTGATTTGACCAGTTGCGGTGTTGAGAACCGGAGATACAACCAGGTTTTTGTTAGAGTTAGCACCAGCATTGAAGCTAATGGTGTAAGCACCGGTAGTGTTATCAACGCTTACAGAACCTTTAGAGAAATATTTACCGCCCAATTCGCTTACAGTGCCAGCAACGTTCGGGTCGTCTTTTACGCCATTCAGAGTAGAGTTGGCAGAAGCATAAACGCCGATGTCAGCTTGCAGACCAGAAGAAGCTTTGAAACCTTCAGAAGCTTGGGTACGAGCCAGGTAGTCTTGGTAAGCCGGCAGAGCGATAGCAGCCAAGATACCGATAATGGCGATAACGATCATCAGCTCGATGAGGGTGAAGCCTTTTTGCATTTTTTTCATGAGATTTACTCCATTAGTTTTTCGGGTTTGAATTACAGCATTCGCTGCAGGTTGTAACAGCGTTTGCTGTTGTGAAGATATATGCTTCGGCTGTGCCATGTTTGTTGCGACATTATTTTTCAAATAGTTACGTGTAAAATCTGCCGAAGATGGTGAAAATTGTCCCAGTTTTGGGCGGGATTGGGGGCGTGCTGAATCTGCTTTGGCCATTTGTCGCTTGCCGCATTCTGTCGCCCGCTGCCGTGCCGTGGCAGGTTATGCCGCTTTCAGACGGACGGTGTCGCCATGCGCCATCTACGCCGGGCCGTCTGCGTCATTTTGGTTGCGGTCGCTGCGTGTTTTTTTACACCCGTCCCCCGCTCTATCCGGCTTCGCAGGGAAAGACACTTTTGTGAGGCGCTGAAATGTGTGCTATGCCAAAGATGACGGGCTTGCATTTGCGGCAATACCAAGACCTCATACTAGAGGTTGTTTACAATTGGTTATAACACGATGATTTTGTTCGTGGTTTTGTTAGCGAGGTACGAGCGACTGGAACAGCTCACGCAGCGAGAGAGACTCAACAAACCGAATACCGAACCTATTCCGTTGTTAGATTACGCGCTCGTGCTAACCCAACCTACAAAGGGCACGGCTGAATGGTGGCACGCCCCAATACCGCATCGCTGCGCCGCTGCGCCGGGGCAGTTATGGTAAAGTAGGGTTGTACCTTGTATAGAGGTGCATTGTTCAATCGACAGGAGAATCCCATGCGCTACAAAAATGTCTTGCTTGTGACTGATTTGCGTGAAGACAGCGACATCGTCGCCAGTCGTGCCAAATGTATGCTGGAAGACCCGGACGCGAAGTTGCGTGTCTTGCACGTGATGGAGGAGACCGTCCTCACCGCCGGCTACGAAATCGTGCCGATCATCCCTATCAGCAATGAAGATGAAATCATCTCCGGTGCGCGCGAGAAGATGCAGCAACTGCTGGCACGGCACAAAATCATCGCCGACGATGCCCACGTTGAAACCGCGCTTTCCACCCGCCGCGGCATCCTGGATTACTGCGAAAAAATCAAACCGGATCTGATTGTTATTGGCCGCCATGTGCGCACCGGCCTGGCATCGCTGCTCGGCGCGACTGCGGATGACATCCTGCCCGGTGTGAATTGCGACGTGCTCGTCGTCAAACTTGGCGAGCCGGTATGACGCAAAACGTCCAGCGTTGTGCGGAAATCAGCCTGCCTGCGCTGCAGACCCTGCTCGGCGCGTATGGCCTGCAAGTGGTCATGCTGCCGGAAAATGCCGACATCCCTGGCAGTTACTGGGGCGCGCCGGAAGCGGGGCTGGTGCTGGACACCCTTTATATTCGCCCGGACACGCCGACCCATTCTGCCCTGCACGAAGCGGGGCACTGGATCTGCATGGACGATGCCCGCCGCGCCAAGCTGCATACTGATGCGGGTGGCACCGTCCTGGAAGAATGTGCCGTCAATTATTTGCAAATCCTGCTCGCTGAGGCCCTGCCCAATGTTGGCCGCGAACAGATGCTGCGCGACATGACCACCTGGGGCTACAGCTACCGCGAAGGCAGCGTGTATGCCTGGCTGGAGGGCGACGCCGCCGATGCCATCGCCTGGCTGCAACAGCACGACCTGATTGACGCCCAGCGGCAGAGAATTACCCACCGGTAAAACCCGCAGCGGGGTCGCCGTGGCATACTGCGCCCCGCTTTATCAACCCAAATCTTTCCAAGGAGAGAACTTAATGACATACAGCAAAATCCTGCTTGCCACCGCCATCGCCGCCACCATCGGCAGCGTCCAGGCCGTAGAACTGAAAAACGAGTCCGACAAGGTCGGCTACGCACTCGGCGTGGACATGGGCTCCACCGTCAAAGAAATTGGCGGCGACAAAATCAACCTCGAAGCCGTCATCAGCGGTCTGAAAGACGCCGCCGAAGGCAAAGATCTGGCGATGAAGCGCGAAGAAATGGACAAAACCATGCAAACCTTCGCCGAAGCACGCATGAAAGAAATGCAGGCACAGCTTGAAAAAGAAATCGCCGCCAACGCCGAAGCGGGCAAAAAATTCCTCGACGAAAACGGCAAAAAAGACGGCGTGAAGACTACCGATACCGGTCTGCAATACAAAGTCGAAAAAGAAGGCAAAGGTGCCAAACCGACCAAAAGCGACAGCGTCACCGTCAATTACGAAGGTCGCCTGCTGGACGGTACCGTCTTTGACAGCTCCTACGAGCGCAAAGAACCGGTGACCTTCAACGTCTCCGACGTCATCCCCGGCTGGGTCGAAGGCCTGCAACTGATGAACGAAGGCAGCAAATACACCCTCTACATCCCGTCCAACCTCGCTTACGGCGAAACCGGCGCCCCGCCGAGCATCCCGCCGAATGCCACCCTGACCTTCGATGTCGAACTGCTCAAGGTAAATGGCGACACGGCCAGGGCAGAAGCCAAAGCTGCTGATGCCCAAGCTGCGGCCAACCCGACCGAAGCCAAACCGGCAGATGCCAAAGAAGCGAAAAAATAAGCGCCCCGCTGCGGCAACAATCAACGGCACCTGTAACGGGTGCCGTTTTTTGTCATCCCTGACGTGATACCATCGCCGCCCCGTCCTGCCGGAACACCCCCATGACCGACTACCTCACCATCTGCCAGACCCGCATCGAAATCGTGCTGGCGCAAGCGCTGCCACCGGCGGGCGAACGCCTTGCCGACGCGATGCGCTACGCCACCCTCGGCGGCGGCAAACGCCTGCGCGCCGCGCTCCTCTACGCCACGGCTGACGCCTTCGCCGTACCGCTGGACACCGTTGACGCCGCCGCCTGCGCAGTGGAAGCCATCCACGCCTACTCGCTCATCCACGACGATCTGCCCGCGATGGACGATGACGACCTGCGCCGGGGACGCGCCAGCACGCACCGCGCCTATGACGAAGCGACCGCTATCCTCGCCGGCGACGCGCTGAACACCCTTGCCTTCGCCCTGTTGGCGGACAGCCCGCTCGCGCCCGCGATTAAGCTGGCACAAATCCAAACCCTTGCCGACGCGGCCGGATGGGCGGGGATGATAGGCGGACAAATGCGCGACATGGCGGCGACCGGGCGCGCGCTCACCCTGCCTGAGCTGCAAGCCGTGCATCGGGGCAAAACCGGCGCGCTGATACGCGCCGCACTGCACCTCGGCGCGCAACCCGCTGCCGACTACGCCGCACACGCGGCGACGCTG
>NZ_CALJAH010000347.1 GCF_938028185.1 uncultured Cardiobacterium sp.
AAAACTGGTTTTAATGCCATATTTCTTCTCAAACGCCAGCGTTTCCTGCTCGCACATCGTATTTTGCGCGCTGCAATAGACCACCAGGCGCCCGCCAGCGGCATGGGCGGCAATAGAAACAATACCCGCCAACAGGGCGAGGGCTGTGTGAGAAACCTTCATTTTCTTTTCCTTTAATACTGTCATCAATTCACGCCGTAGGGTGGGGGCAAGCCCCACCATGAAATCCCGATGGATTCGTGGCGGTGGGTCAAGACCCACCCTCGGGTGTCAAGTCGTGCAGCTCATTCCAGACTTTCAGCCAAAATTTCGCGGTTTCCTGACGCTCCGAAAGAAGGCTGGTAAGTCTTTCTACCAAATAATCTATGTTCATGTTTGTTCTCCGTTGTATTTGTGCATTCGCGCAAAACGGGTCTAATCGTCTTGCGCGAGTAGCCTGCGAGTGCAAAACAAAAAAATTCCATCAGGTGCTGACAACTTTTTCCAGCATCCTGCCCCATTTCTCCGCCGCTTCGTCTGGCAGATAGTCATGTATAGTCCGCTGGATTAGCTTGTAGTCTTCTCCCGATAACTCTTTTATCATTCCAGAAAGATGCCACAGGAAATAAGGGGTACGTTCTTCAATGATAAACTCTGGCGTATTATCTGCATTGGCAATGATAAATTGCTGCAATGCATGCACACCTATATCTTGTTTCCTACTCATGATTGTTTTCCTCGTGTTCAATTAACCATTCCAGATATTGCTCTGCCTTCTTCAAGTCCTGCACTCCGCCTTTGGTTTTGTACCGGGCGAGGTACTTCACATTGAATAAAAAAATGTATCTCCCCCGTGGGGATTGGCTGGAGTGAGGCAGCGAATAACCCGCGTCAGCAACAAGCACCACTTACTATTTACATACACCTGAGCGCTCCATGTGTATGTAAACGAGAGCCTGCAAAAATACCGTGCGCGCTGCCAGTAACCCCACCCCCGCCCCTCCCCCACAGGGGGAGGGGAGATATCGCGTTACTTGGCGAGTTTTACCGTTTCGACCCATTTGTCAATAAGGCGTTTGCGCTCATCGGCAGAGCCGTATTTGGCAAAATCATAGTCAATCAATTTCAGTTTGGCCGGATCGGGCGTATTCGGCGCCTGTTCGGCGGTGGTGTTGGTCAAAATCTGCAAAGATTCGCCATGCTGCCAGGCGGATTCCTGCCCTTCTTTGGAAAGCGCCCAATCGACGAACAGTTTGGCGTTATCGAGGTTGCGCGCGCCCTTGAGAATGCTGACGCCGCCCAGCTCATAGCCGGTGCCTTCGCACGGTACGACCAGCTCCAGCGGTGCGCCCTTGTTTTTCTCCAGGGTGTAATCGTGGAGGAAGCCGATGCCAATCGCCGTTTCACCGCGGGCGGCGTTGCGCGACGGGGTCACGCCGGATTTGGTGTATTGCGAGATATTCGGGTGCAACTGTTTGAAGTAATTGAAGGCTTCGTCTTCACCCCAGAG
>NZ_CALJAH010000348.1 GCF_938028185.1 uncultured Cardiobacterium sp.
GTGCTGCCTTCGCGCCATAATGCTCAATTTTATTGCGCCCTTTGCTGCCGAGCATATAAAAACGCAAGCTGTCTGTTGCCGGTTGATAGGTCTGCAGCAGTTTGTCTTTAAGGCGTGCCCATTGTTCGGGATTGACATCGCATTCAAATACGGAATATTGCACACGCACGCCGTAATTCTGACAATGTGCGGCGATTTGCCGCAATCGTTTTGCACCGCTTGCGTCAGCAAAAGAGATATCGTAAGTAATGAGTACCAGCATTAGCGCATCAGGAATGGTGGGTATTGTTCGAGATCGCCACGTAAATGGCGTGCCAGTAATAATGCCTGAATATATGGCAACAGGCCAATTTCAACTTCTTCCTGCAAATAGGGATGCGTAATTTTTTCCTGTTTTTTGGCTTGTAGTGCTTGAAATAGTGATTTGCGTGCATCGTCTTTGATTTGTACCGCACCGCTTGCTTCAGTACTGAAATCTTTTAACTGGATTTGTTTTCTGTTGACCAGGCTCAATACCAGGCGGTCAATCCACCAGGCGCGGAATTCTTCTAAAATATCTTGCGCCAGGCTGTCACGGCCGGGGCGGTCGGCATGGAGGAAGCCAACTTGCGCATCCAGCCCTACACTTTGCAACGCACCGCTAATTTCTTTTCCCAATACGCTATATAGTAATGACAGCAGCGCATTTACGGGATCACGGGGTGGGCGGCGGTTACGCCCATCAAAGGTAAATTCTGTTTGGCGAATCAGGCGACCAAATACGGCAAAATAGCGGGATGCGGCATCGCCTTCGATGCCACGCACGCTATCCAGGGTATCTGTTTTTTGTAATTGGTGCAGGCTGCTATCCAGCGCGCGCACCGCTTCACTCAATTCGTTATCTTCACCATAATTGCGGATATGGCGCTGCAAGACACGGCGGCTTGCCTGTATTTTGGCAGCAATGATGTGGCGGGCAATAGGGACGGGATTGGTTTCAGACAAACGATATTGTGCGCGCCGCAGCAAGACATTGCCGCTTTGTACCCCTTGCAAGCGCCCCAAATATTTGCCGTATTCGGTAAAAAATGCCAGATTGACATTATTCTCACCACAAAAACCCAACAGGAACGGTGATACCAATACATTGCCGAAGCAAAAAATATGCGCAATGGCATGAACGGGCAGTTGCGCCAGTTTACGCTTTTCATGCGCTACAACCAGCGTTTCCCGCTCTTTGTGTAAATAGCATCCTTGTGTGGTAATAAACAGGGTATTTTGCAGTTTGCGCATCAGTTTTGGAATTTGTTTAGTACACGTTCATATTGTCTTTGCAGGAAGGCAATCATTTCATCTTTGTTGCCACTCTGATAAAACGGCAACATTTTATGGTTATATTCCAGTTGTGTATCAGCAAAGATAACCATTGGCGCATAGCCTGCAGAAAGCAGGATACCATTCATCATTAACTGCCCGGTGCGTTTGTTGCCATCGTAAAAGAATTGCGCCCGTGCCGTATCCAGAAAAACACCAAATGCCTTTATTGCAATATCTGGAGTCTGTTGATAATGTTGTAATAACTGTAAAAAGGCATTTTCAAGCTCCGTACCCGCACGGGGTGGGCGGTAATCTGTGCCGCTAATGCCTACCTGGCCATCGCGGAAATCGCCAACAGCCAACGCTTCATCTTTGGCAATCAGTGTATTGATATGAATAAAATTTTCTTTGTTGACGACAAATGTGTTGGTTGCAGCTTGTCGGATGACTTCTGACCAGCCTGCGGCAATATTCAATATCTGCGTTTGATCACTAATTTTATGACCACCAACAGTAATCCCGGATAATGTCGTTTGTACTTCCGGAAAGGTATAAGGATTGCCTTCAAGTTGCGCCATATTGAAAACAAAATCCGGGTGCATACGCCGCGCGATATACAGCGCTTTTTCTTTGCCAACCGATTTCATAAATCCTCTGCTTCTTGGGAAAACAGGTTAGCAATATAGATAGCAGAGCGGTCTTTGCTCAAAAGCTGCGGTTGGCATAAATCTATCAGCGAGCAAGATTTGCAATGCTTGGCATAATGTGCAGGAGGCGTCCTGCCAGATTCCAGCAGGTCGCGTACTTCGGCAATAATCGTTTGGGTTTCTGTGCGTAATGCCGCATCGAAAG
>NZ_CALJAH010000349.1 GCF_938028185.1 uncultured Cardiobacterium sp.
AAAAATGGCTCCGCCATTTTTTAGGGTGCCCGGTCAGGCGGCGCAACACCGTATGTGGCTTTCGCTGGATGGCTATACATACATTTGAGCGCTCAAGGTGTTAAACGGGGGGGGTATGGGCATCGAGGTATGCAGGCTAACCCCACCCCCTCGGTTCCCATGAAAGAGGCAAAGCCTCTTTCATGGGTGCCCTCGTCCCCTCCCCCACAGGGGGAGGGGCGTATCGGCGGTTTTTGTCTGTTTCAGCTCCCTGCACAAGCACACGGAAAATGTGATTCACCATATTTTTTAACAGGTTATAAGCGCTCATATTCCAGTTCAAGGGCGATGACCGGGGCGTAGCCCTGGTGTACGGCTTCGGGCTGGCTGGCGGAGGTGCCGCCGATGCCCTGGCCGATCCAGGGGCGGCCATGTCGGTCGCCGCTGAAGACGGCGCCGGTTTGTGCCATCAGCACCGGTTTTTTGTAGGGGTTGCCCGCAGTCGCCTGTATGTTGCCGTGGCGGCCAAAGCGGGTCAGGGTCTGATAGTAGCTGCGCGTGCCGTCGAATCCTTGTCCTTGCGGGCAGCAGGGGGCGAGGGTCATCGCCGCGTTGCCGCTGCGGCTAAAGAGGTCGCTCGCTTCAAGCGCGTCCACGTGGTATTTGCCAAGTCCGGTGCTGGCGTCGCGGCCGTAGCCGCTGTGGCCAAGGTTTTTGAGTACTTGTGCCAGTTCGTCGCGCGTGATGCGCGCCGGGTCGTGCAGCAGGTAGAGTTGCCATTGGCTGTTGGTGCTGTACCAGTGTTGTTCGCTGGTGAACGGCGCGAACTGGTCGCTGCCGGTAGTGTGGGTGGCGCGGTTGATGCTGTTGTGCGCCTGGGTGTGGCTGGTGAGCAGGTCGGCGGCGATGTCGTTGTTGCTTTTGGCGTGTTGTTGCCAGTCGCGTACGGGTTTTTCGAGTGCGTCCAGCGGCATCCATTGTTTTTTCTTGAGTTTTTTGCGGTCGGTTTCGTCGCCTGCGGTCCAATAGGCAGACGGCAATGTCGGCAGCGGCAGGTGTCCGGCGGGGAAGGCGTCGGAGGTGATGAGGTAGGGCTTGCCGTCGCAGTAGCCGTCAAGCAGTGCGCGCAGGCGGGCTTCGCCATAGGCTTCGGCGATGCCCCAGCAGAGGTGGCCAAAGAGGGTGTCGCCGACCAGCGGCGTGCCGAAGGCGGTCTGCGGGGTGAGGGTGAGACGGAGCGCGTCCATGTCAGGCAAAGGGTTTGTGTTGGGCGAAGCGGTCGCTGATGGCGCTGTCGCCGTCGAGGGCGAGGTTGGCGAAGCGCACTTTGCCGTAGCCGCGCGAGCCGGAGCCGCCAAGGCTGTCCCATTCGAGCAGCTTCAGTCCGGTGAGCAGGGTGTGCAGCAGAGCGTCGTCGTCACCGTCGTATTGTTTGAGGGTGAGGCGGAAGGTGAAGACGGCTCCGGCGGGAACGCGCTCGGTGAAACGCGGGTGTTCGGCGGTGCCGCTGATGCGGTTGATGCGGTTCTCGCTTTTGGCTTCGGTCCAGGAGAGGTTGTCTTCGCGCTGTTTGGCGGCGTAGCCGGGGTCAAGCGGGCAGTCCCAGAAGGCGAGGCGGGTATGGCCGATGTGTTTTTGGAAGGTTTCGTCCTGGGTGTCGCCGCTGATGCCGAAGAGTTGCAGGATGTGTTTAACGGCGGTTTGTTGGGCGCCGGTGCTGTCGTCGTATTCTTTTTTGCCGAGCGGGGTTTCCTGGACGGCGCCGCTTTTCCATTCGAGCAGGCTGCGGATTTTGCCTTTGAGGCTGCTGCCGGGGATGTAGGGCTCGCCGCTGACCGGGTGTTTGATGACGGGGTTGTCGATGCCGCCGATGTGGATTTCGCTGTCGCCAGCACCGATGTGCAGGCCGCTTTCGAGGATGAGGTCGGCGGTGAGGGTGCGGATGTTTTGTAGTTGCATGGGGCGCTCCTTATTTGGTTTCGCTGGCTTTGCGGTAGCCGAGCATGGCTTCAAAGAAGAGTTTGGCGTGGCGCAGGGTTTGCGGGCTGTCGATTTGGTCTATCAGGCGGTTGAAGATGGCGACGAAGTGTTCGTCCAGCAGGGTTTTGCCGCCGCTTTTGCGGCCGCTGGCGTAGGCCGCCTTCGCTTTGAGCATTTGGATGAAGGGCGCGGATTTGTCGTATTCGGCCTTGCGGTCGGCGGCACGGTGGATTTTTTCGTCCCACATCGCCAGTTCGTCGTAGAACTTGCGGATTTGGGTGGATTTGTTTTGTTCTTTGTTTTGGCTGATGTCTTCGGCGGCGCTTTTGGCGATGTCGCTGAAGATGGCCGGTGCCAGCGGCGTTTGTAGTTTGATGTCGTTCAGGTTCATGGGGTTATTGCTCCCGTTGCTGGTAGAAGTGGTTGGTAAGCGGGATGCGGAAGCGGCCAAGTTGTTCCGCGATGTAGCGCGCGAGGTCGCTGCCGAGTTGTTGGTAGGCGTTGTCTTTGGCGGTGATGTGTTTTTGTCGGCTGACCAGGCGCCGTGTCTGGTAGTAGAGACGGCTGCGCCAGATGCTCGCCATGATGTCGCCACGCTGTTCCCGGGTGGCCAGTTCGGTGAGGTGCAGCAGGCTGTAGAGGTAGGCGGTGCTTAGGCGGTAGTTTTCTTGCAGTTCGGCGATGCGCGCGGCGATTTGGGTGAGGGTGTCCCACGCTGTCCAGGCGACGGTTTCGCCGTAGAGGCTGACCGCGTTTTTGCCGGGGTGTTTTTTGGTTTTTTCCAGCGCTTCTTCGGCGTAGGCGGAGAGTTTCGGCACCGGCAGCCCGGGTTTGTTGATGGCGATGCCCGCGCTGAAGGTAAGTTGCGGGTTGTCGGCGGTGTATTTTTTGAAGTTTTCCCGCATTTCGGCGGCGAGCTGCTGGATTTGCAGCCACGGGCCGATGAGGAAGAAGTCGTCGCCACCGGCGAAGACGGTGTAGGTGTTGCGTGCGTTTTCGGCGCAGTACGCGGGCAGCCACAGGCTGAAGAACTGGTTCATTTGTCGCGACAGCGCCGCTGTTTTGGCGAGGCTTGGTTTGGCGAGGCCTTTTTGGAAGATGCGGCCGAGGTTATCGACGTCGCCCTTGAGGGTGGCGATGGCGATTTTGCCGCGCCAGCCGTCGCTTTCTGCCAAGCGCTGCCGTTCTTCGCAGGCGAGGTGGTTGAAGGTTTTGGGTTTGCCTTTTTCGGGTTTGCCTTCTTCGTCTTGTGCCGGGCGGTATTTGTCCGGGTCTTGCAGGTCTTCGTCACGAAATCGCGGCACGTAGGCGTTGATGTAGCGTCGCGCGTAGCCGTGCCAAACGCTGTCATCGTCCAGATGCGGCAGGGAGAAGTCCCAGCAGCGGCGCAGCTCGCCCTGTTCGGCGGCTTTGCCGAAGGCGCCGCTGATTTCTTCGTCGGCGGTGAAGGCGATGGTGTAGCCGAAGATGGGCAGTTGCAGTTTTTGTGTGTCGCGGTCGCTGCGCACGGCGGCGGCGCCACCGAGGATGAGCAGGCGGTTTTGTTTGGGCAGCAGGCTGCCGATGGTGATTTGGTCAGCGGAGCGGGCGGCCGGTTGCGGGTTGCGCGCTGTGCCGGTCGCAGGCAGGCGCTGGTCGTAGCGGCAAACGCCGTTGGGGTAGGCGACGGGCAGCGCGGTCGGCGCGGTGCCGGTGAGGTCGAAGCGTTGCAGTTTGGCGCGTTCGAGCGCCTCGAAGCTGTCCTGGACGAGTTGGGCAAATTGTTCCGGGTTGCTGAAGTCGTCGCGGCTCGCGGTCTGGGTGGCGATGCCGAGCGCGACTTGGCCGTAGCAGTGTTCAAGCAGCCAGGCGTTCATGTCCGCGCGGACGTGGGCGACGGCGTCACGCACGGCGGCGGTGTTGGGCGCGATGATGAGGAATTTGCCCGCCGCGTTCTGGATTTGCGCGGTCGGCGGCAGGGCGCAGGTTTCCAGCACTTTCAGCGCCGCCACTTCGGCAAAGAGCGAGACGTGGAAGGAGCGGCCACGCAGGATTTTTGCGGCGTGGCGGTTGGTGTCGCTGCCGCTGGCGAAGATGAAGTTCTGGATGCCAAAGAAGTCGCCCTGTATCAGCAGGATTTCGGGGGCATCGCCCGCATCGCGGCGCAGCCACAGGGCGGTGGCGAGCGCGGCGGTGGTTTTGCTGTGGTCGTAGAGGGAGACGTCGGCGCTGTGTGCGGCGGGGACGGCGTGGGTGATGTTTTGCCAAAGGGTGTCGAAGTGGTCGAGCCACAGCGGCCAGTGGTTGCGGTGTGCATTGGGGATGGCGTTGAGACCGTCAAGGAATGTTTGCCAAAGGTCGGCGCTGGCAATGTCGCTGCCGGGGAAGATGCTGCGCGGATTGAGCGGTGCGCGCAGGTAGTACAGTTCGCCGTTGCCTGCGGGCTGTTTTTCGTCAAGGTGGATGGTGGCGAACAGCGGGCGCAGGTTTGTTTCATCGCTGGCGGTTTTGTCCGTGCCGACGGCGATGGCGGCGGCGTCTGCGATGTGTTTTTGCAAGTCGTGGTCGTCGAGAAGCGGCGCGATGTCATCGCGGATGCGGGATGGCAGTTGCGGCGCGAGCACCCGCCAAAGGTCGGCGGGGGTCAGGCCGGCAAGGGTGGCAATGCCCGGCAGCAGGGCGGCAAAGGCGGTAGCGCAGGCGGTGTCCGTTGGGGTCATGGCGGTTCCTGGTGGCGGTTGATGGGCTTGGGAGCGATTGTCAGAAAATTCTGTCGGGCTGGCAAGATTGGCAATTTTGTCCGTTCAGCGCTGTTGCCGGGCGCGGCGGCGTTTGCGCCAGACGAGCGGGACGATGATGGCGAGGACGATGGCGAACGGGCTGATGATGATGCCGAAGACGACCGGGCCGTTCAGGTCGCGCACGCTGTTTTCGATGTAGGTGCTGCGCATCAGCCGTAGCGCGCCGTCTTGCGCGGGCGCAGTGGTGAGCGCGTAGTATTTTTTCGGCCAGAAGCGGCTGCGCGTTTCCCACAGCGTGATGGTGAGGTCGTCTGCGGGCAGGGTGTCGCGGTAGCGCCAGTCCTGGCCGAGGGTGGCGGCAATGGCGGTTTTCATTGCTTCGTCGTCCGCCGCGCTGCGCCAGCTTTGACCGCAGTATTTGCGCTTGCTGTCGTCGCCGTCCGCGGTGTTTTGGTCGATGCGCCGGTCGGCGGCCTGGAAACGCGAAGTGTTGTCGCCATCCAGTCGTGCGGCTTCGCTATGCGGCGGCAGGTAGGTGCAGAGGTCGGTGTTGCCGGGGGTGGCGGGCGGTTGGCAGCCCGCGAGGGCGAGGGCGATGAGGGGAAGGAGGGGTTTTGCGGTCATGGTTTATGCGGGTGAAGGGTTGGGCGGATAGTATAGCCATCCACCGAAAGCCTCATACGGTGTTGCGTCGCCTCGCCGTACAAAAGCGTACTGCCTTCGGCGACGCGCCTTGTCTGAAACTTTCGGTGGATGGCTATATCCCTGAATGGTGGCGTTTTGGCCGCGCGGGTTGGTTTTTTCCGGGTTATCAGCGAGGTGCCGCGTCCTGGTGCAGGGTGTCTTCGACGGCTTGCAGCAGTCCTCCGGTCAGGCGGTAAATGCCCGGTCGCTTGCCTTCGCGCGGCCCGGCGACGTTCAATGTTTTGATGTCGTGCGCGCGCAGCCAGGCGAGAACGTCGGCGGCGGTTTTTGTCGGGGCGGCACCGTCAAGCTGTGCGATGAAGTGCGGTTTGCCCGCTTTTTCGGCGAAGCGTTTGGTGACGAGCGTGCCGCCGTCCAGCGCGCCAATATTTACTATCAGCGTGCCGTCGCTGTCTTCCACGTTGCGACGGGTGCGCTGGCGGTAACCGCCTTCGGCCAGTTCGGTCAGCTGGTATTTGGCCGGAATGCGGCCGTCTTCCGCCACCCGCCCCTGCGGCGCCCAACCGCCATGCGTATAGCTGCTATATGGTACTGCGGCAAAATCCAGCGCGGCCCGGTCAGCGCCGGTCTGCCCGCCGGAAATGATGTGTTCGCAGAAGCGCAGCGGTTCGTGGGCGCGGCGAAATGGCGGCAGCGGTCGGGCAGTCCCGTCGGTGAGGATTTCCCGGCGTTCATCCAGGCGATTATTCGGGTCTTCACCCGGCTTTTCATAAACCACGCGGTAAGCGTCGCCGACTTCTTCTTTCAGCCAACGGGCAAGTTGCAGCCCGCGTTCGTGAAAGGCGGGCCAGTCCCAGTAGTCATTATTGCCATGAGGCATATAAAGCGGCATCCGCGCAAACGAGATAGCCCAGATGGCGAACTTGCGCCACAGTGTTTCGCTCATCGGGTAGTCCGTTTCCCAGCCGCCACTCTCGCAGAGCATCCCACCAACACCACCCTGTTCGGGGCGCTCCACCAGCCACAGAAACGGCGCATTGCCATAATCCACCATGACGGTGAGAACGGGGACAAACGGGGTGTTTTCGCTATCGCTCATGCTTCATGTTCCTTTGCAGGCGGCAAGCCACGGGTTGCTCAATATCCGCTTTTTGTAAGCGTCTTCATCTTCGGCTTCTCCCTGTGAACCCCCAAATGTGGCATCAAATTCTTCGTTGAAAAAGCGGACGAGTTCCGCGCGCAAGGCGGTTGCAAGTTCGGCACGCGAGACGATGCCTTCCTGCCAGATTTGTTGCTCGTATCTGTCCTCGGCGCGCAGCAGTACCCGTGCCGGGTCGTCGGTGCGCAGTACGGTCAGCACGGTTTCTGGTGGTGTCCTAAAATGTATGCTGATAAACGGCGGGCAAACAAAAAGCAACGGA
>NZ_CALJAH010000350.1 GCF_938028185.1 uncultured Cardiobacterium sp.
TCACGGGCGCTACCCCCTCCCTAACCCTCCCCCGCTGCGGACGCTGCGCGTCCTGTGGGGGAGGGGATATTTCGGTGCGCGGTGGCGGCAAGCGCGGCGCCTGCCGCCATGATGAGCGCGCCGAGCCAGATCCAGATGATGTAGGGTTTGTATTGCAGGCGCACTGCCCAGGTGTCGGCGTTGATGGGTTCGCCGAGGGCGAGGTAGAGGTCGTGCGTCGGCGTGATGTGGCGCGCGCTTTCGGTCATCGGCATGGTGCTGCTGTGGTAGTTGCGTTTGCTCGGCAGGAGGACGGTGACGGGGGTGCCGTCGGTTTTTTGGACGAGGATTTTGCCGACGGTGGCGGTGTAGTTCGGGCCTTCGCGCGTTTCTAAATCGACCAGCGTCAGGCGGTAACCGGCGAAGTCGAGGACGCTGCCGCGTTTCAGGCTGTGGTCTTGTTCGTTGCTGTAGAGGCCGGTGGCGGTGATGCCGAGCGCGGTGATGAGGTAGCCGAGATGTGCCAGGGTCATGCCGCTGTAGGCGCGGGTGATGGGGATGCGGTGGCGCAGGCGGTCGGCGTTATCAACGAGGATGGCGCTGGCGGCGGCCGTCGCGGCGAAGACGGCAAGCGCGGTGCGGGTTTGCCAGGTGTCGGCGAGGGTGAGGATGAGCAGGGTGGCGACGGCAGCAAGCGCAAATACGGCGGTGAGACGTGGTGCGAGGCGGCGGGCACGGTCGTTTTTCCAGCGCAGGAGCGGGCCGATGCCGAGGAGGAGGAGGCTTGCGAGTGCGAGCGGCACGATGAGGCGGTTGTAGTAGGGCGCGCCGACGGAGATTTTGCCGAGGTTGAGGCTGTCGGCGGCGAGCGGGTAGAGGGTGCCGGTGAAGACGATGAGGCAGGCGCCGCTCATCAGCCAGTTGTTGGCGAGGATGCCGGTTTCGCGCGAGAGCAGGGTGTAGGGGGCGCGGCTGGCGAGCGCGGGCACACGCTGGATGAGAAGGATGAGCGCGGGCAGGGTGATGGCGACGAGCAGGGCGAGGATGTAGATGCCGCGCGTCGGGTCGGCAGCGAAGGCGTGCACCGAGGTGAGGACGCCGGAGCGGACGAGGAAGGTGCCGATGAGGCTGAGGCTGAAGGCGAGGATGGCGAGCAGCGCCGTCCAGGTGAGGAAGGCGCCGCGTTTTTCGCTGACGATGAGGCTGTGCAGCAGCGCGGTGCCGATGAGCCACGGCATGAGCGAGGCGTTTTCCACCGGATCCCAGAACCACCAGCCGCCCCAGCCGAGTTCGTAGTACGCCCAGTAACTGCCGAGAGCGATGCCGAGGGTCAGCGCCAGCCAGGCGGCGAGCGTCCACGGGCGGGCGCGGCGCAGCCAGAGGGTATCGAGCCGCCCTTGCCACAGCCCGGCGACGACGAAGGCGAAGGCGACGGCAAAGCCGACGTAGCCGGTGTAGAGCAGCGGCGGATGGAGGATGAGGCCGGGGTCTTGCAGCAGCGGGTTGAGGTCGGCGCCGTCAAAGGGGGCGGGCAGGGCGCGGCTGAAGGGGTTGGAGGTGAAGCCGATGAAGGTGATGAAGCCGAAGCTGATGTAGCCGAGGACGGCGAGGATTTTCGCGCGCAGGTCGTCCGGCAGCGCTTTGCTGCGGATGGCGAGTGCGGCGCTCCAGAGGCCGAGGATTTCTATCCAAAGGAGCAGCGAGCCTTCATGCCCGCCCCAGACGGCAGTGAGGCGGTAGTACCACGGCAGCAGGCTGTTGCTGTGCGCTGCGATGTAGCGCACCGCGAAGTCGTTCGCGAGGAAGCCGTAGGCGAGGGCGGCAAAGCTGAAGGTGAGCAGCGCGCTTTGGGTTTTCGCGGCGCTGACGGCGAGGGCGCAGGCGATGCGGCGGTCGGCGCAGAAGGTCGGCAGGATGGCTTGCAACAGCGCAATCGCACCCGCGAGCCAGAGGGCATAGTGTCCGGTTTCGACGATCATCGGGCGGCGCTCCAGACTGTTGCGGCTTTGGCGGAAAGGGTTATCCCTGCCCCCACCCCCCGGTTCCCATGAAAAAGGCTTTCGCCTTTTTCATGGGTGCCCTCCGCCCCTCCCCCACAGGGGGAGGGGGTGCTGCCTTTTTCTTTCTTTTGCTGGAGTTTGTCATGTCTGATTCGCCGTCTTTGTTGCCGCGTTCGCGGCTGGATGTGCTCGCGTTGTGGGTGCAGCGGGTTAACGGGCTTGTTTTGACCGTGCTGGCGTTTGCGCTGGTCGCGTGTGTGGTGTGGCAGGTGGCGTCGCGTTATGTCACCAGCACGCCCAGCACCAGCACCGATGAGCTGGCGCGTTTTATGTTCATGTGGATTGGGCTGCTTGGTGCGGCGCAGGCGTCGGCGACGAAGCAGCATTTGGCGATTGATTTGCTGGCGATGCGGCTCAAGGGCGTGGCCAGGCGGACGCTGCACATTGTGATTGAGTGCTGCATGATTGTTTTTGCGGCGCTGGTGATGGTCTATGGCGGCTCGCTGCTGACGGCGAAGACGTTTGCCAATGCGCAGGTGACGCCCGCGTTGCAGGTGCCGATGGGGTATGTCTATTTGGTGGTGCCGCTGGCCGGGGCGCTGCTGGTGTTTTTTGCGCTGGTGGCGATTGTCGATGCGTTGCGTGCGGAGGAATGAGCCATGTCTGTTGATCTGTTGAGTATCCTCGTTCTTTTTGGCGTCTTTTTCCTGCTGATGTTTTTGAGCGTGCCGGTGTCGGTCTCCATCGGCCTCGCCACGATTGCGACGGTGCTGTTGTCGCTGCCCTTTGACAATGCGATGTTCGTCACCGCGCAGA
>NZ_CALJAH010000351.1 GCF_938028185.1 uncultured Cardiobacterium sp.
CCCAGCCGCAATCACCCCCGTGAAAAAAATCCTGCCCAACATCAGCATCATCTCCACCCTGCCCGTCTTCATGAGCGTCAGCATCGCCGCGTTCGCCATTTGGTATCTCAACGCCCCGCAACTGGCGGTGCCGCTCATCCTCGGCGTGATTGCTGGTGGCTTGGTCGATCTGGACAACCGCCTGCGTGGCCGCGTCAAAGACCTTGGCATCGTCCTCGCCGCCTTTGCCACCTCCTCGCTCGCCGTGCAGCTCACCCTCGCCCACCCCGCCGCCTACATCGCCGCCATGCTGCTGATGACCTTCACCTTCACCTACATGGGCGCGGTCGGGCTGCGCTACCGCACCATCGCCTTTGGCGCGCTGGTGGTCGCCATCTATACGACGCTTGCCTACACCGCCGCGCTGCCGTGGTACGCGAATCCCCTACTCATCCTCCTCGGCACCGTCCTCTACGGCGGTTGCACCCTGCTCACGCAAATCCTCTTTCCGCACCGCCAGGTACAAGAAAATATGGCCGCCGCCTACGCCGCGCTTGCCGACTACATCGACGCCAAAGCCTGCTACTTCGACCCGGATGACGACGACTACGCCCCGCGCCAGACCCGGCTTGCGCTCGCCAACACCGCCCTCATCCAGGCCTTCAACCGCTGCCGCAGCACCCTCTTCTACCGGATGCGCGGCCAGCACCGCCACCCGCGCACCGCACGGATGCTGCGCTACTACTTCGCCGCGCAGGACATCCACGAACGCATCAGCTCGGCGCACGTTGATTACCGCGAACTGGCAGAAAAACTGAAAAACAGCGACCTCATCTTCCGCTACTGGCGGCTGATCGAATGGCAGGCGCAGGCGTGCCGCAACATCGCAACAGCCCTGCACAACCACGACAGCTACCACCACGACCCGCGCCTGGAACGCGCCATCGACGGCATCTGCCAGTCGCTGCAACGCCACTTTGACAACCGCCTGACCGACGGCAGCCGCGCGCCGCTACAGCGCCTGCTCGACAACCTGCGCAGCATCAACTACCAGCTCGCCCACCTCGACAGCGACGACCCCGACCCGAACGACCAAAACAGCGCCATCGCCGCGCAAGAAGACCCGGCGCTCACCGCGCTTTGGCCCGTGCTGCGCAGCCAGCTCACCCTCGCCTCGCCCGTTTACCGCCACGCGGTGCGCCTCACCCTCGTCGTCCTCGTCTGCTGCCTCATCGTCGCCGCGCTCGACCTCGAACTGGGCTACTGGATACTGCTCACCGCCATCTTCGTCTGCCAGCCGAACTACACCGCCACCAAAAGCCGGGTGAACCAGCGCGTGCTTGGCACCCTGCTCGGCGTCATCGCCGCCAGCATCGCGCCGTATTTCACCCCGACGGTCGCCACCAAACTGTGGCTCATCATCATCAGCACCACCTGCTTCTTCTACTTCCGCAACCGCAAATACAGCTTCTCCACCTTCTTCATCACCGTGCAGGCGCTGACCGCGCTCTCGCTCGCGGGGTTGGTGGAGCTGAACGAAGCCGTGCCGCGCCGCCTGCTCGACACCCTCATCGGCGGCGGCATCGCCTGGGCGGCGGTAACATACCTCTGGCCGGACTGGCGCTACCTGACGCTGGCAAACACCGCCCGCGCCGCCATCCGCAGCGACGCCGCCTACCTGCGCCACATTTTGGGACAACTGCAACACGGCGGCGGCGACGACCTCGCCTACCGCATCATCCGCCGCCAAACCCACGAACAGGCGGCACAACTCGGCAGCACCGTCTCCGACATCAACAGCGAACCGCACAAATACGCCGCCCAACAAGAAACCGCCTTCCGCCTGCTCAACCACAACTACAGCCTCATCGGCTACATCTCGGCGCTCGGCGCCTACCGCAACCCGGCGGGACGCGGCGACAGTGACCCCTTCCTCGCCCGCTACTACCCGCTGGGCGAAAACATCGCCGACCTGCTCGAAACCCTCGCCGACCTGCCGCCGGACGCATTCAACGAACGCCTGGACACCCTGCGCGCCGCGCTCGACGAACTGCGCCCGCCGGAAACCGACCCCGACCCGCAACACGCCGTCCTCTGGCAACAACTGCTGATGATTACCCGCACGCTGGAGCCGTGCTACCAGGCGCTGGCCAGCGCGCAAGCGCGGCGGATACCTGCTGCTCGGCCTGCTTCCCCTATGGGAGAGAGCTGAAATCATCCGTGTAGCGACCGCATCCCAAACAAAGTGCAAACACCCTCTAGGGCGTGTTTGCAATTTGAATCCCCCTCCCCAGCGAAGCGGGGGAGGGTCAGGGAGGGGGTGTGAAAAACCGCGTAGCGACCGCATCCAAAATGAATTGCAAACAGCGCCT
>NZ_CALJAH010000352.1 GCF_938028185.1 uncultured Cardiobacterium sp.
CTATAGCGAACCTGCACTGATTCGTGCGTTGGAGCGCGAGGGCATCGGTCGCCCCTCAACCTACGCCAGCATCATCGGCACGATTCAGCAGCGCGGTTACGTTGAGGTGGTCAAACGGCAGTTTGTGCCGACCGAACTCGGCACGGCGCTGATTCAGGCGCTACGCGGCCGTTTCGATTTTCTGGAGATTGCCTACACCCGTGACATGGAAGACCACCTCGATGCCATCGCCCAGGGCAAGGCGGGTTATCGCGCGGTGGTCGCGCATTACGACCAGGCGCTGGACGCGCAGCTGGCGGTATTCACTGCTGACACCTCCATTCAGCCACTCGCCGGCGCGGAAGAAAACTATCCCTGCCCTAATTGCGACGATGGCCACCTGCGCCGCCTCAAGGGCAAAAACGGCTATTTCTGGGGCTGCTCTAACTACCAGCGCGAGCCCAATCCTTGCCAGACGACGCTACCGGACGCGCGCGGCAAACCGGGCAAACCCGTGGCACGCATTGAAAAATCCACCGAACACCCGTGTCCTGTCTGCGGCGAAGGCTACCTGCAACGCCGTCCCGGCAAAAAGAAAAACACCTTCTGGTGGGGTTGCGATCGCTACCCCGCCTGCACGCACAGCGCACCGGATGACAACGGCAAACCGGGAGTGTGGGGTGACAAACCTGCCTCAGGGCAAGCGTCGAGCAAACCTGCAACAGGCAAGCCGTCTGGCAAACCTGGGACAGGGGCTAAGACAGCCAATAACCGTAGAGGGAGCAGTACGGCATTTAGCGGGGGTGGATACCGCTGCCCGGATTGCGGGGGCAAACTGGTGCAGCGCTCAGGCAGCAAAGGGGTGTTCTGGGGGTGCAAAAACTATCCCAAGTGCAACCACACCGAACCAGACGCGCACGGTGAGCCCCGCTTTGCGGCAACAGAGTGAAATCAAGGGAGAAGATAATGGCTACACGCGGCATTAACCGGGCAACGGTCCTGGGCTATCTGGGCAGGGAACCGCGCATCACCATCACCAGCAATGGCAGCTTGCGGGCGCATATCTCCATTGCGACCACCGAGACCTGGGAGGTATGGACGTACCGGATGCTGCCGCTGGCCGCACCGGGCGCAGGACATGAAAGACGATCGGACACTATCGGTGCCCTTTAAGGCAACACTAAGACAAACCCAAACCCTAGAACGAGGAAGAACCCCATGGGATTATTTGACCGGTTCAGCCGTCGGACGGCAGAGCCAACCCCCACCACCGCCAAGACAGCAACATTGGCACCTTTTACCTGTCTCGTCATCGATGGCAGGGTGCAGGTGCAACTCATCGAAAGTCCCGAAAGCTGCATAAGCAGTGATGGCGGCGATGCATCTTCCCTCTGTTGGCACGACGTTGACACGTTGCATGTCGGTGGTAACGGGGAGGGTACCGTCGTAGTCGGCGGCAACATTATCAACAACATCCATGGCAGCTTTATTGGCTCGATCACGCGAAGCAGGCACCTTAAGCTTTCCGATGTTCCTGAGGGACACTCGGTAAGCGTCAGCAGCAACGGACAGGTGATGATTGATGGGCGAGTGGTGAGTAAGACCGGACAGTCGGTCAGTATCATCAATGGCCGGGTGATGGACGATGGCACAGGGATGGTCATACGGCCAAGAAGCTGTACCATCCGCACACCACAGTTGCCAAAGATTATAGTCAAAGCCGGCAGCCTGCATGTACAGGGCTTTGCCGGGCAAGCAATAGACTATTGCGTTGCCGGCAGCGGCAATATCCGTCATGACGAAGCGGACACGGCAACAGCCAAACTGAAAGTCTGCGGAAGCGGCGACGTACTGCTAGGATTGCACGGTTTCGGGCGGGGTAAAACAGAGTCGGAACTGCAGCAGCTCCATGCGCAGCTCTTCGGCAGCGGTGATATCCGTGTGTGTGGCCGGGCGAAAAGCGCCGACATCTCCCTGAGCGGCAGTGGCAGCATCCATCTCGGCGATTGCCCGGTGGCAGAGGCCAGGGTGTCGCTCTCAGGTTCCGGCGACATCCGTCTCAATGCAACCGACAGCGTCAGCGGTACCCTCATCGGCGACGGTCAGCTGGCCCTGATGCAGGAACCGCGCGAGCGGCAGCTGACAATACGAGGGTGCGTGGTCTATGTCATCAACCGGGAGGGAACCGCATGATTGTTATTGGTCACTTTTCCACCCTGCGCGGCGCAGGGCACAAACTGTACACCGGTCTTTCGGCTGCCACCACCGCCCTCCGCGAGCTGTGGCAGAGCACACCGTGGCGGCTGGGCTGGCGTGCTGTGGCTATCGGCATTACCGGTTACTGGGTGCTGCGTGCCGGGACGCTCACGGATCCGTTGCTGCAGGTGATGGCAAGCACCCTAGCCGTGCTGACCGGCTTCCTGTTGGGCGGTTCTTTTCTGGTAACCCTGTTGCGTGTACTGCTGTCCTTCGCTGCACGAGAACGAATACCGGCATCTTCAAGATGGCTCTACGATTTCACGACGAAGTTCCCGGGTGTTTACTGGATACTGGACATCATCCTGCTCTATTTTACAGGTACGGTGCTGTTGCTGGTCGCCGGCCCGGTCATCTTGCAGGCGGCCCACGAATACCCGGAGAAAATGGCGGCAGCCGCCTTGGCAAGCGGAATATTTATCCTGCTCGTGCTCTCTGCCGTGATGATGCTGCTGTTTCGGCGGCAAGACGCATTGCGCATCCGTCTGGAAGAGATGGTGCCAGAGGATGACCCTGTGGCGGCACGCCTCAAACAGCTGAAAACGGAACTTCGGGCTACCCATACTGCACCGCGCCCCTTCGAGCGGCAGCAGATAGCCGCCTACCTGGCCGGCCAGGTCTTATGCTGCGCGGCGTTAGCCCGGGTGCCGGCCCGGATCGATACCCGTATGTACAGGCCGGGGGATTGGGACTTCCTTGACGCAATGGCTGCCGGCATGGATCTGCGCCGGTTGCGTGAGCTCGAAGATTGGCTACTCCTGTGTCTGCTGGCCGGAGGTGCGGCCGATATCCGCCTTCGCGACAGACTCAGCCGTCCTTTGGTCCGCCAGGTCGCCGACGATAATGCCCGTTGGCAGGTCGCCGTCCGCGATTATCTCGCCTTTTACTACCGCCAGACTTACTTCCCCAACCCGCATAACGCCTTCGAAGCGATGTGGGCCGAACAAATCGATGCCATCGTTGATACCCTGCAGGGGCAGCAAATGGGCATCGTCACGAGTTTCGTAAACCAAAACGAAACGGTATTGCGCGAACTTGCAACGCTCATCCGCAGCAAAAGCGTCCTGAGCCGTGACGACCTGCAGCCCTTCTTCGCCCGGGTCACCTTCCCGGACCATTTTCCGCGCCCGGGCGGTGTCGTATGAAAATGCTTGCCGTACTACGTCGCCTTGGCCGGCACATATTTGCTCAGCCAGGCACTCCCATACCCACCGAAAAAGTAGAACCGGCACAGCTGGCAAATTTTCCGGAAGGGGTGGCGTCTGACAGGGTCAACATCACGGCTGGCGATATAGACGGTCTCGCCACCGCCCTGGATGCCCTGCCGACAGCTTGGAACACGGATACCCATGGTCACAAATATATTGAAACACAAGAGAACGGCATCTCTCACCGCTATGTGATCGGGACGGTGTGCAAAGGCAAAAGCCGCATAAATTTCCCCCAAGAGCTGACAAGGCTGGGGGATGACACAAACTGAGTGGAGACACCGCCATGTTTGAAAGCCGCCTGATCACCGGGGATTGCCGTAGCGTACTGCCGCAATTGGCAGCCGAAGGACTGCGCGTGCAGACCTGCATCACCTCGCCGCCGTATTACCGCTTGCGCGACTACGGCATGCCGGGGCAGATCGGCTGCGAGCGCTGCGTGGCGGACTACCTGGATGCCCTGGTCGGGGTATTCCGCCTGGTGCGAGAGGTGCTGGCCGATGACGGCACCCTGTGGCTCAACCTTGGCGACAGCTATGCCGCGCGTGGCGGCGACCTGCGCGCCAAGAACCTGCTCGGCATCCCGTGGCGGCTGGCCCTGGCCTTGCAGGATGACGGCTGGTATCTGCGCCAGGACATCATCTGGCACAAGACCAACCCCCTGCCGGAGCCGGTCACTGATCGCTGTGTGGGGGCGCACGAGTACCTCTTCCTCCTTGCCAAACAGCCTCGCTACTATTTTGACCACCGCGCTATCCAGGAACCCGCGCTGACCTACCCACAGAGCAAAAACAACCGCCGCAACGACTTTGCCCGGGCAGAGGGCAAACGGGCACAGGTTGTACTCCCAGGGCGCGGTGTGGTACCGCAACACCGTGCAGACCGGCTGCCGACAGCCGTCAAGCCGGAGCGCAACAAGCGTGACGTGTGGTCGCTCGCCACCCGTCCGACCAGGCATGCGCACGTGGCAGCGATGCCGACTACCCTGGTCGAACCCTGCATCCTCGCCGGCAGCCGTCCGGGCGATATCGTCCTTGACCCCTTTTCAGGTTCCGGCACGGTGATTGACGTGGCCAACCGCCTTGAACGTGAATGGCTGGCGATCGAAATCGATCCTGCCTTCGCACCGCTGCACGAAGACCGCACCCTGCAGCGGCCATTGCCCTTGCAGCAAACCCTCGCAGCAGAGCGCGGTCTATCCTTTACCTAAACCCACAAACCGGGAGAAAACCATGCAAATTGAACATACTGAGAACGAAACGGCAATGGCCCTGTTGACCCACGACAAGGACTGGCAGGATCGGATAACCGTGCCCAGCGAAGAATACGAAAAATGGATGGAGGATTTCCGGCAACGCCTCAGTAACTGCACACCGGAAGAAACGCAGAATTTACTGGAAGAACAATCTATCCGTGCTTTCCGTGAGCATATGCGGCGAGCCTTCGCCAATGTCACGCCGGAACAACGAATACAGGCTTACATGCGCTTCCTTTCTGTCCGCGCATTTAGTGCGCAAGTGTGGGCAGCACAACTGGCCGGGCTGATGCCGGCTGACGAAGAGGAAGGCGCATCTGCCGATGCCGACTGCGGCGTGGGTGAATAAGTAAGCAACCACAGCGACGGAGAGTACAGGATGCAAGCGGATGTGCTGGTGGAACTGATCCGTCATGCGACAGCCGGAAACCAACCTGCCATCCGGCAGTTGGTTGAGCGATTGATTGCTGGAGAAGAACAGATGGGACACCGCATCTTGGCCGAGCGCTTGCAGAAAGCCCTGCAAGCGCCGCATACGCCATCCCGAACGTCCCCATCGCCTTTCCTCGAGCAAGGCGGCCCTGCGTCGCAGAAAGCGCTCTATTACGAGACTCAACCCGCACGCCGACTCGACAGCCTGGTCCTTGCACCCCACATCACCGTACAAATCCGCGAACTGGTGGAAGAGCAGCAACGGGTCGAGCTGCTGCACGCGCATAACCTCTGTACCCGTCACCGTGTCCTCCTGGCCGGGCCGCCGGGCAATGGCAAGACCTCCCTGGCGGAGGCCTTGGCCGGCGAGCTGGCCTTTCCGCTTATCACCATCCGCTATGAGTCGCTGATGGGTAGCTATCTCGGTGAGACCTCGGGGCGCTTGAAAAGCGTGCTCGACTACGCGCGTACCCGACGCTGCGTCCTCTTTTTGGACGAGTTTGAAACGCTGGGCAAGGAACGCGGCGACAGCCGCGAAGTCGGCGAGATCAAACGCATTGTCAGCACCCTGCTGCTACAATTGGATGCCATGCCGGACTACGTGGTGATCGTCGCCGCCAGCAATCACCCGGAAATGCTCGACCGTGCCGTATGGCGGCGTTTTCAATTGCGCCTCGAACTGCCGCTGCCGACGGAGGTGCAGCTGGCACATTTCATCCGGGTGATTAGCGACCGCTACAAGGTGGATTTCGGCGACCCGGTAGAAGCCATCGCGGCGCAGCTCACCGGACTGAATTTTGCCGAGATGGAAGAATTCTGCCTAGACATCGTCCGCCGCATTGTGCTCGCCGGAACGGCTGCCGATTCCCGGGCCATCACTAGGCGCAAACTGGAGCAGTGGCAGCAACGCTTGCAGCCGCTGACAGCAGAGACAACAGTGGTACCCGTGCGCAAGCAGCGGCGACGTCGCGGGACAACACAGGAGGCATTGCCGATATGAGGCGACGCAGCGATGACGGCCGCGCAACGACCCATACACCGTCCGCCTCTGCTGGTACAGAGGCAGCTTTCACCGCTGCCGATGCCGGGGGAAACGATCTTCCCCGGGATAACCACGCCGAACCCGGCACCGACAAGATCCTCTTCGCCCGGCCAGACCTCACCACCGTGTGGCGGCAAGCCCGGGACTACATCGCGCGCTACAAACTGCTGCGGCTAACGCAGTCCACGGCGGAAGACGGAATCCACCGCCAGACCATCTGCAATCTGTGGCGTATTGAGCGCCATGCCGATAACAGTGTGCACACCTACGCCTTTGATTTGCGGCAAGGCCTCTGGCACGAGACTGAGGCCCTGGAAGAGCAGTTGTTGATACCGTTGCTCAACAGCGATCTGGATTGGTATGCGCTCATCATCAACCGGATGCTCCATACCGCCCTGAATGCTGCCGGCTACGCCGAACTGCCGGACGAGACGGACGAGGACGCGTGCATTGACTGCCACTATCGCGATGGCCGGCGGGAGCAACGCCGGGGCGGGGAATATCATGGCAAAAACCGGGGCTTTGTCCCCCGGGAGATGATGACCGATTTCTTGCGCCGCTATTACCATGAGCGGGTGCTTGACCGCGAGAACATGCGGGGCGCGATGAAGGCGCTGCGCAAACAGTTTTTTGCCCACATCGTCGAGCCGGAACTGTTTTCGGCCATCGGCGTCATCGATTACCGCCAGCACACGGTCGGCCGCTACCTCTACTACGCGCGCAGACGCGACGCCGTGCTCAAGGTGGCACGCGAACATCGCAATTTATTGCCGCTCTTGCCTGCTATCGCGCCCTGTCACTGGGGCCGCGATGACCTCTTCTCCCGCAAAGTATGGGTTAACAGTGCCCAAGGGGCGGCTGAAGCCGAAGAAATCGACTTTGCCCCGTCCCCCACCGTTTCCAATGCGGAGACGGATTTTCTCTCTTATAGCTGCATAAGGGCGTTGGCGAGTCCCGGGGAATGGCAATGGCTGCGACAGGCCTCATCACTGGTCGTTAAAGCCTGGATAGAGAGCGGTTACAACCACAGGCTGATTACCAACCTGCTTCAGGCTGGCATCACCGGGCGCATTCCGGTGCTTGCCCTGCAAACGGTCCTCCGCCGGGATAACCTCTTTGACTGCCTCGGTGTGGACCGGCGCATGCAGCGGCTGATGTCCCTCTTCATCGCTGAGACCAAACGACAATGGCAGGATCGGGGTTATCGCTTTTTGCGGCAATGGCTGTACCACCAAGGTCCGGCAGAAGTGCAATACCGGCTTGACTGGCTGCGCGCCGAAGGCTTTGCCGCCGGTTTCCCGCAAAAGAACAGTACATGGGCATCTCTCCGCCACCGCAGTGACGAATGGCACGCGCGTCTGCGAACCAGGAAAAAGAAGGCAGAGCCGGAACGGCACTGGGATTCCGCCCTGCCGTCAATCGTCATTGACGGGATCACCTTTACCCCGCTTACCAGTAACCTCGCCCTGCTGCATGAGGGCGAGACCATGCAGCACTGCGTCGCGAGTTATGCTGATTTGTGTCAGAGCAACCGCTACCGCGTCTTTACCGTATGCGATGCCGACGATAAGCGCTCGACCCTGGGGATTACCATTAACGAGCGCGGTGACGAGGCTCGATGGGATCAGCACTACGGCAAATGCAACACGGCTGTATCCGCCAGGGTCAAGGCAGCCGGGAAGAAACTGGTCACCGCCTATAACCGGGCGCTGCTGGCTGCGCCGGCTTCATCATGATCATTTGCATCCCCGCGACGAGAGCAAGAGACCCAGCCGGTCATATCAGCACTTTGGAAGACGAAGGATGGCGTCAGGAATGAGAGCGGGTGCTTGACCGCGAGCAAATGCGGGGCGCGATGAAGGCGCTGCGCAAACAGTTTTTTGCCCACATCGTCGAGCCGGAACTGTTCTCGGCCATCGGCGTCATTGATTTCCGCCAGCACACGGTCGACAGAATTATTTTTCTGCAATAGAATATCGGTAAACAAAGCAACTGGAAGAACGATGAGTAAAAAGCCTGTTTTAGTAGATTTATTTTGTGGTTGTGGCGGATTTGGGTTAGGTGCAGAACTCGCAGGATTTCACACAATTGCGGCAATAGATATAGATCCTACCCTTCAATCGGCCTATAAAAACAACTTTCCTCAAACAAAGGTTCTCAATAAAGATTTAGCCATATTGGATGCAAATGGTTGGCGGGATATTTTAGGACAACAGAAAATCGATGGGGTAATAGGGGGGCCTCCTTGCCAAGGATATTCAAGAATAGGAATAGGGGATATCAGTGATCCCCGAAGAAAGTTGCTGGAAGACTTCTTTAGGCATGTCAATATATTAGATCCCAAGTTTTTTGTAATGGAAAATGTTGAAGGTCTAACAGACAAACATAATTTACCCCAACTTAAAAAAGCGCTATCCATTGTAAACAAAAAATATACTTTGATAGGCCCCTTGATTATTGATGCTTCTGATTGTGGTGTTCCTAC
>NZ_CALJAH010000353.1 GCF_938028185.1 uncultured Cardiobacterium sp.
TCACGGCCGTGCCGCAGCTCACGACCACGCAGGCGTTTTGGGTGAATTTGCGGCTGCCCAGCGCATTGAACCAACGATCCGCGCCGTGTTCTTCCACATGGCGGTAATGGTTGTGTATGCCGGCCGCCTGCGCCATCGAGCCCAGCCAAACGATATGCTGCGGCAAAGCAGCCTGCACTTTCTGCTTCTTCTCTTCGCCGCACACCGCCGAACCCATAATCTGCGTATGCGGCTGGGCATATTCCTGCCAATCCTGTTCCAGCGCGGCCAAATCTCGGTAATGCGCCGCCTGCGTCCGCACGATTTTCCCCTGCTCGACCCACGCCCATTTCAAGCGGCTATTGCCGCCGTCCAACAGTAAATAATGCGCGGCGGCGTGTTCCCCGTGTGCAGGCTGCTTTTCGGCGGCCACTTGTTCCGGGCGGCGCAGGCTTACTTCGCCGCTGCTGATCAAATGTTCTTCGCCGCGATAATCGCGCAGCAACAGCGCACCCGACACATCCACGCCCGCCGCATAACCCGACTGCACCACAACGCCGTCGCGCAGCAGGGCAACCGGCTGGTTTTGGTCGCGGTGGACGGCTTCATACTCCGCCTTCATCGGCGCGAAACCTTCCCGTTCGAACACGGTCAATGCGTTGTCCAATTCGCGCAACACCGCGCTGAAAACATCGTGCGAAGTCGGTTTGCCGTTGCAGGCAGCCTGCACGCCGATACGCCCCGGCACCGCGCCGGCATTGATGAAATTGATACCGATGCCGATGACGCTGTGCGTCTGCCCGTTCTGCCGCACGGTTTCAATCAAAATACCGCCCAGCTTGTCCAAGCCCACCACCAAATCGTTCGGCCATTTGATGCGCACTTCGCAACCCGCACGCGCCAAACCACGCCGGCACGCCAACGCCACCACCAAAGCCAGCGCCGTCAATTCATGCTGCGGCTTGTCCCAGCTCCAGCCCACGCTGAACAGCAGGCTCTCGCCCAGCTGCGTCTGCCACGAACGCCCCTGCCGCCCGCGCCCGGCCGTCTGCTCGGTGGCGACGACAGTCGTCATGTGCGGGGTGGGGGTGGCCTGGTCGGCGATGAGCTCGACGGCCAGGGAGTTCGTCGAGGGGGTAGAGGCGATGTGGTAGACCGGCGCGCTGACGCGGGGGTCGAGGGGTATGCGTTGGAGTCCGTCCATGCGCGCTCCTCTCGTGGGGCTTTCTGGCGGTGGGCATAGTGATGGCCACGGGATTGGTTCAAAGTTTGTCGGAAAGGGCGGACCTACGCTTCCGGAGGTTCAATAGTTGAACAGTTCGTCCCAAACCATTACGGTGCCGTAACCAGGGGGGATGCCAGTGCGGGGGCCGAATGCGCGCACTGCCCCCCGGTGGGGTGTGAGACCAGGATCACCGATGCGGGTGTGGGATGACTCCCAACGGCGTCCGGCGCCTCGTCGGTACCATTGACTGCGAAAGCGCGCCCGCCCAGGCCGGCGCACAGCAGCCAACCCCGAACGGAGAGACGTGGCGGAGTTTATCTATCAGATGATCAAGGCCCGCAAGGCCATCGGAGACAAAGTCATCCTCGACGACGTCACCATGGCCTTCTACCCCGGAGCCAAGATCGGCATGGTCGGCCCCAACGGCGCCGGCAAGTCCTCCATC
>NZ_CALJAH010000354.1 GCF_938028185.1 uncultured Cardiobacterium sp.
ATCCTGCGCCCTGGTTTGAAGGTAGTGTGTATCCGCGAGATTCAAAAATCGCTCAAGTTTTCAGCCAAGGCTCTGATTGAGGGCAAAATCCACAAGTTCGGGCTGTCGCACCTGTTCGAGGTAACCCGCGAAGAAATCCGTACCCCGGGTGGCGGGTTGATGATTTTTCAGGGGATGCAAGACCATACCGCCGACAGTATCAAGTCGCTGGAGGATTTTGACCGTGCCTGGATTGAGGAGGCGCAGACCATTTCGGCGCGCTCGTTGCGCCTGCTGCGCCCGACCATCCGCAAGGCGGGCAGCGAGATTTGGGCATCGTGGAATCCCGAAAACGAGACCGACCCGATTGACCAGCTGCTACGCGGCAAGGACAAGCAACCCGGCAGCATCGTGGTTGAGGTGAATATCAACGACACCCCTTTTGCGAGCAAGGAAACGTGGGACGAGTATGCCAACGACCGCGAGCGCGCCGCGCGTCGGCAGGATGCGGGCGACAAGAATGCCTGGGCGGACTTTGAACACGTCTGGCATGGCAAGTATGCCGTGCTGTCGGCGGCGCAGGTGCTGGCGGGCTGTTACCGCATTGAGGCGTTTGAGCAGCAAGACGGATGGGATGGCCCTTACTTCGGCGTGGACTGGGGGTTTGCGTCAGATCCGACGGTGATGGTCAAGTGCTGGATAGACGGGCGGACGCTCTATGTTGAGCAAGAGGCATGGGGAGAGCACGTCGAGACGGTAGACGTCCCCGCGCTGTTTGACCGCATCGAGGGTGCGCGACAGCACGTCATCCGTGCCGACAGCGCCCGACCGGAGATGATTAGCCACCTGCGCAATCACGGTTATCCGGGGATGCGGGCGGCAGACAAATGGCCGGGGAGCGTCGAGGACGGCATTGGCTGGCTGCGCGGCATGGACATCGTAATCCATCCGGCGTGCAGGCACGTCGCCGAGGATGTGCGACTGTGGAGTTACAAGACCGACCGACTGACCGGCGACGTACTACCCAAGCTGGCAGAGGGACACGACCACGGCCCCGACGCCATACGCTATGCCTGCGCGCCGATGATTCGCCGGGGCGGGATGGGCGTGAGCAGCGTGGTGGCATCTGCCCGCCGCCGCATGGGCAACCGATTATGAGGACAGCAATGTTTTGGGGATTATTCAAAGCCAAACCGGGCAAAGCGCCAAACAAGGCGCGACCGGTCAAGGCGGGGGCGCAGTTTGTCGTGCCGACCTACAACCTGAGCGCCGCCGACGTCGATGAGGTGCTTAAGCGTGCCAATTTAACCCGCACCGACCTGCTCAAGTTGCTCTACGATGACGAGATTTCCGGCTGCGTCGCCCGTCGTACTGCGGCGGTGATGGGCAACGCCTGGCACATCGAGGGCGACAATACCGACTGGCTCTATGAGGCGGTGGCGGCCATCTATGAGGACGCAGTACGGGTGATGATGCAGGCGCTGTGGATAGGCTCCAGCATCGGCGAACTCGTCTGGCAGGACGGCGTGCAAAAGACCATCCGCGCCGTCGTGCCGCGCGTCATCGAGCAATTTAAGGCCGACAACGACGGCAACCTGATTTGGAAATCGCCCGGCGGCGGCGAAGTGGCTGTCATCCCGGAAAAGGTGTTGCGTGGGGCGGTTAATGTCAATGAGACCAACCCTTACGGCGATGCGTTACTTTCGCGCGTCTATTGGGCGTGGTTCGCGAAAAATTACGCCGAGCAGTTCTGGAACAAGTTTGCCGAGCGCCATGCCTCGCCGCTGACGGTCATCAAGAGCGCGGTCAATACCGCCAATCGTGATGAGGCACAGCGGGATTTGGCGGCATTGGCAGCGGCCGGTTCGCAGGGTGTGGCCGATGGTGTCGTCGCCATGAGTGACCAGGACAGCATCGAGTTTGTCGAGGCCAACAACGACGGCGCGGCGCATGAAAAATACACCCGCCACCAAATCCAGCGCATCCAGAAGACATTACTGGGGCGGGTGCTGACCTCCGAACTGGAGACCGGCTCACGCGCGGCGCAGGAGACGGACGACGGTTTTACACAGTCTATCGCCGATGCCGACCTGACCTTTGTTGAGCGCGGAATCAACCACATCGTCGCCTGCCTGCTCACCGTCAACGGCATGGATGCCGAGGGCGTGTACTTCACCTACGAGCGGGCGCAATCCATAGACAAGAGTCGCTGGGAGCGCGACGTGGCGCTGCTCAACACCGGCAAAATCGAGCTGACCGAACAATACTACCTCGACAACTACGGCTTCGAGCCGCAGCATTTCCGGGTGGTCGCGGCGGCTCCGGCCACACCCAAACTCTCGCTCTCGCTCTCGCAACTGACACCGGGTGCGCAAGAGGTGGAGGATGGAATTACCGCTGCGCTCAAGGACGCCCCGGAAATGCTCGGTGTAGAGGCGGTGCTTGCCGTCGCCCGCGAGGCACATGACGAGGCAGACCTGATGCGTCGTTTGGTGTTGCTCTACGACGACCACGACGACAGCCAATACACCGACTGGCTTGCCGGCGCATTGGCACTCGCTGCGGCACAGGGCTACGTCCACGCCGACAAGGGGCGCTACTGATGAACTATCCCGATGCCGCCGACTATCTGCGCGCCCGTGGCGTCGAGCCTGCGGCCGAGTTCTATGCGCGCTTGGAGCATCTGCGCAAAGAAGCATGGACACTCGCCAAAATCAGCGACGTCGAACAAATCGAGCAGGTCAAACAAAGCCTCATCCAGGCATTGCAGGAAGGCAAGAGCTTCCGCGAATGGCAACAGGCGCTGACCCCGGAAATGCTCGCCCTGCCGAAGCACTATCAGGAGACCGTGTTCAGAACGGCGGTGCTGTCATCCTACAACGGGGCGAAATGGACACACTTCCGCGCCCATGCCGAACGCCGCCCCATCCTGCGCTACATCGCCATCAATGACGGACGCACCCGCCCGGCACACCGCGCCCTGCACGGGCTGATGATGCCGGTGGATGACCCGCGCTGGCAAACGCTGGCACCACCAAACGGATTTAATTGCCGGTGCAGTATGGTCAGCCTCTCCGACAGGCAGGCAAAGGCGCTGGGCTACACGGGCGCACCGACTGACATACCAGCGTGGGAGGACGCGCATGGCGTGCAACATACATCCGCACCGGATAATGGTTGGGCGCATAGCCCGGAGCGTGGCGACCTCACCGACTACCTGCGCCAACGTGAGGCAAAGACGGGGCTTGGTAATGCAACCTATACCGAGACGCCAGCATTCCCGACGCCGGAGCAATGGAAAGATGTCGCTAAAATGGGCGAGGAGGTGTGGAATAAACACGCTGACCTACTAGACAACATTAATTTCGATTGGATGGAAGACCAGACGATTGTTCAAGTTGAGGACCAGCTCCCACAAAAACGGCATGAATTTCTGAACGCGCTAACGGAGGTCATGAAGCGTGAAGGAGTAGAGACTGGCGCAGAAGCCAAAGCCGAAGGCGATGCGGTTAAAAGGTTCCAAGACATCATCAAACGCTATCCTGCCTCATGGGTTAAGCGGGCAAACGAAGCCGGGACGGTTTATATTCGGAATCTAACAAGGAGAGGGTTCCAAGTTTTCATAGACAAGGACCTATCGTCGTTTGTACTTAATGATAAGTGGATGAAAGCAAATAAGCTCGACATTTTTTCGCGGTTTTCCGACACCTTGAAGGAGGGAGACAGCTTGCTTTGTTTGAACGATATGTCCGGTAAAAAGGCGTCGTACCTAGCTGGCAGAATCAGTATCCATGAATATGGGCATCGACTGCAAGAAACTGTGCCTGGGCTGGATGATTATTTCAAACAATTTTGGCTTGACAGAACCAAAGGAGAAAAAACAAAACCATTGGCAGATTTTGCGGAAGATAAAGGCACGTCGCATTATTCGCACAAGGAAGTAGGGCGCGAGGATAATTTCGTGCACGGCTATATTGGTCGCAATTACGGCGACGATGATAACCCACGACCAAAGGAAGTACTGACAATGGCATTCCAAGCGCTGCTTGGTGGAGATGTTCACCTGTTGAGAAAACTGCTGGACAATGACCGCGAAATGTTATACTTGGGGGTAGGATTATTGACGAGGTTCAACCCGTGAAAAAATTGGAATTTACCTTCAGGGGCGTACCGTTTGTGCTGGATTTGGCGACGGGAGAACTGCATGGCGATGATGGCGATGCGCGCAAGGAAATCGAGCTTGCCACCGCGATTGGGCGGCAGGGCGGCGGATGGTACGACAGCGCGGGGGTCTTTATCCCGGTGCGCATTACCGACCCCATGCGCGATGCCAAACAGTTTTCCGCCTGCATCTTCAGCATCGCCCCACACAAAGTTTCAATTCGCGCTCCCGCGTGGGGAGCGACAAAAAATGACATTGATTGGTGTGCGTCCATCCGGGTTTCAATTCGCGCTCCCGCGTGGGGAGCGACGCTGGCCGCCTTGGCCAAACTGCCGCCATCGCAGCGTTTCAATTCGCGCTCCCGCGTGGGGAGCGACCATGAGCGAGATGTCGTCGGCGTACTCCTGGCCGTTTCAATTCGCGCTCCCGCGTGGGGAGCGACACAGCTACCGGCAACGTAGCTGACTAACCAAGTGTTTCAATTCGCGCTCCCGCGTGGGGAGCGACGAACAATCGCTCGCCGCCGTCAGCGACGCCGCCGTTTCAATTCGCGCTCCCGCGTGGGGAGCGACCGACGGCGTCAAAGCCAATGCGGGCGCCATCGAAGTTTCAATTCGCGCTCCCGCGTGGGGAGCGACTTTCTATTGCCGCTATTACAACGTCAGCGGCGAGTTTCAATTTGCGCTCCCGCGTGGGGAGCGACGCGCATTTTTTGTACTGGCCGGTGCTGTTCAAAAAGTTTCAATTCGCGCTCCCGCGTGGGGAGCGACTAGAGCACGCCGTTAAATACCTGCGGATGCAAGGTTTCAATTCGCGCTCCCGCGTGGGGAGCGACATTCTCAACGTGATTCTGTTATTGCCATCATGGATGTTTCAATTCGCGCTCCCGCGTGGGGAGCGACCAATACAAACGGTCTTGACCTTCAATACAAAACTGTTTCAATTCGCGCTCCCGCGTGGGGAGCGACTCTGCCGGATTGTGCCAATCCGCGAGGTTTGCTGGTTTCAATTCGCGCTCCCGCGTGGGGAGCGACATCATATGCCACCGCGCGCGAACGTCTATACAACGTTTCAATTCGCGCTCCCGCGTGGGGAGCGACATCCTGCTGTTTAATCAAGCCAAAAGGATTGATGTTTCAATTCGCGCTCCCGCGTGGGGAGCGACTTTCTATTTCCGTTTCTGCCATAAATTCCACGATGTTTCAATTCGCGCTCCCGCGTGGGGAGCGACGCGTCTGTTGCTCTGTGCCAGTATAAAGTGGTATGTTTCAATTCGCGCTCCCGCGTG
>NZ_CALJAH010000355.1 GCF_938028185.1 uncultured Cardiobacterium sp.
CAGGACGGGCCGTGCCCCAGAAGATCGGGTCGCCGACGCCGGCCAGCGGCCCCATAAGACCCGCCTTGACGTTGGTGATTTTATTGTTGCCGTTGTTCAAACCATCCCCGGTAAGGCTTACGACATCTTTGCCCGGTTTGCTGATGGTCATGCCATTGCCGGTAATTGCGGTAGTGTTGCCCGCGGCATCCGAAGTGGTCATGCCCGTGGCGTTGGTAATGGTGGTGTTGCCCGCTGCATCGGTCGTTTTCACGCCAGTGCTGTTGACGACGGTGGTATTGCCTGCCGTATCGGTCGTAGTCATGCCTTTGCCATTGGTAATCGTGGTATTGCCGGCGGCATCCACATGGGTCACGCTCTCCACCTTGATATTTTTGTTCAGGTTGAAGGTGACATTGTTATTGGCGGCATTCTTGCTGACGGAAATATTGCCGTCGGTATTGTTCAAATCCACTGTCGCCCCGTCGCCCACGGTCGAGCCGTTGGCACCCTGCGCGGTCAGGGTAAAGCTGCCTTTTTTCGCCGCTTCATCTGTGACCGCTTTCAGCTGGTCCTCCGTTGCCGCTTGACCGCTAACGATGTTATTCGGGTTCCAGGTTTTATTGGAAAGCCCTCCCACTGTTCCCGCGTTACCATTAATAGTAACCGGATTACCGCCATTTGCCGGGCCCACGGTAATAGTGTCTTTAAGCCCTAATTGGACACCACCATTAACCGTCGTGCTGGTGATATTGTTGTCACCTTTTACGTTGATGGTATCGCCAAGATGGTATTTGTTGGCGCCGCTGGTGCCGCCAAAGTTGATACCTTTGGCAATATTGGCGGTATTGGTATCCACTTTCTGGTTGGTCTGGAACAATTGCCCGCCATTAACGGCTTCTTTGCTGCCATTGGCGATATTTCCATCCGCCATGTTATTGATACTTTTATTCCCCATATTGATACCGCTGTTATTGATAACCGGGCCACCGTTATTGATGGTCAGACTGTCCGCTGTGAGATTCGGATTGGTGGCAATGGTAATTTCCTTTCCGGCATGGGTAATGGCAATGTTCGTGCCGTTTTTGAAATTCACGGTATCGCCCGGCGCGACATTGGTCGTGCCGCTGCCATTGGTTTGCACATTCCAGCCTTTGTTGGCGGTAGCTTTTACCGCCTTGATGGCATCATGCACGGTATTTTCGCCGATATCGCCAATATTGCTCATGGTGATATTGCCGCGGTTATCCATCGCCGCATTGCCGCCCAAGATGTTTTTGCTGCTTTTGCCGACATTGCTGATGGCATCCTGCGTCCAGTAAAGCTGGCTGCCGTTGATGGCATCGGTGGAAGTGTTATTGATGCGTCCGGCGGCGACGTTGGTGATGGTGCGCTCTTTGCCCGCGTCGCCAACGCTGACAGTAGCGACGGGTGCAGCCCCCGCAAAGCCGGAATAGATGAGGTCGCCCACCGTCGCGGTATTCGTACCAACGGCTGCCGCAGTGACGGAATCCGCGCCCAAGGCGACAGCGCTGTTGTGGGTGGATTTTGCACCTCTGCCCAAGGCCAGCGAATCGGTGTTGCTGGCAGCCGCCTGGCGACCAATGGCAATGGCTTGCGAACCGCTGGCATTTGCCGCGTTGGCGGCCTGGGGCGAGCCACCAATGGCAATCGTGCCTGCCGCTGTGGCTTGCGCGTTTTGCCCTGCGGCAAAGCTGTTTTGCCCTGCTGCATTTGAGCCTACTCCCAAGGCAATCGCCGCCTGTCCTTCGGCCTTGTTACGGTTGCCGATGGCGATGGAATTACCGCCGCTGGCGCGGGTACGCTCGCCGATGGCGACGTTGTTGCTGGTGGTCACGGCGGCAAAATCGTTGCCCGTGCCGTTGGCGTATGCGCCCAGCGCAATGTTGTGGTCGCCCTGCATCCCTGCTGCCGCACCAGTACCAATACCAATAATGTTGCTAACTTTGGTATTGCCCACATTACTTATCGCACCTTCACCAATGCCGATATTGCGGCTATTGCCGACATTCATCGTGTTTCCACCAGCCTGTTTGCCGATAAAGACATCGGCCTCTCCGACAGCATTGGCATTCCAGCCCAGCGCGGTCGAATTTTTCCCTTTCGCTTTGGAACTGTCGCCCAATGCGGTAGAAGCGTTGGTCGCTTCGGTATTGGCACCCACGGCAACCGCGCTATCGTTGGTTGCCTGCGCGTTGTAACCAACGGCAACGGTGTTCATCGCAGACGCTTTGGCCTTCGCGCCAGCGGCAAGCGAATTGCTGCCCGTTGCGCCGTCGTTGGCATAGTTGCTGTCCGCCCCGGTTTCCGTGGATTTCACGCTGTAGTAGTGCGTCTGCGTTTTTTCGGCCACCGCATAAAGCTGGCTACCGTTGATGGCATCGGTGCTGGTGGCGCTCACTTCGCCCGCCGCGACGTGTTTCAGCTGCCGCTCGTAGCCTGTTGCGCCAAAGGAAACGATGTCGCCCGGCAGCGTCTTGCCGCCGCCCGCCCAGTTATAGGTGACGCCATTGATGGTTGTGGATTCCTGCTTCGTTCCCGCTTCCAGGGTTTTGGAGCCGCCGCCGATGGCCACGGCGTTGTCGAGTGTCGCCTGCGCGCCGGTACCGATGGCGACGCTGTTGGTTTTGGTCGCCCCCGATTTGGCACCGAGCGCAACGCCCAAATCCGCCGCCTGCGCCTGCACGCCCACCGCCACCGCCGCCTGTTTGGAGACGGTTTTGGCATACACGCCGGAATTCATGGTGTCGCCGGTCAGGGCGTTATAGGCCTGCCGGACCGTGCCGGTTGTCTGCGCGCCGCTATTGGGGTCGGTGTAGCTGGTCTGCTGGTTGCCGGCGCTGTCCAAATCATCGCCACCGATGGCAACCGAGCCGTCGCCATAGGCAAGGGTATCGCTGCCGATGGCAAGCGACTGGTCGCCATAGGCGTAGGTGCGGCGCCCTGCGCCCTCGCCGCTGCCACCGCCGATGGCAACCGACTGGTTGGCGGTTTTCGTGGTCAGGTTGATGGTGCCAAAAGTCCCGCCCGCTGCAACATTGATGTTCTGGTTCGCGCCCACCGTGGCGTTGGCGCCAATCATCACCCGTTCTCCCGTTGTCGCCGCACCACTGACCGCGCCGGCATCATGGCCAATCGCCACGTCGTTGCGTGCGCCCGCCTTGGCCCCCGTCCCGGTTGCAACGGCATCCGTACCGGTTGCTGCTGCTTTCAGACCGGTCGCAATCGCACCCTTGGCACCCGCTGTTGCGCCAATACCGGTTGCCACCGAGGCAACGCCTTTTGCCTGCGATGCCATGCCGGTTGCAATCGCACCATCGGCTTCCGCATGGGAATCCGCGCCGATGGCAACCGATGCCTTGCCGGTGGATTGGCCCATGTGTCCCACCGCGATTGAACCGCGCCCGCTTGCGGTGGTGCTGGTAAAACCGATGGCCGGGTTTGAGGCGTCTTTGGTCGAGACCCCTTCCACGGTAATCGGCTGCCCGGCGTAATCGCGCCAGTTGCCATATTTACCGGCGGAGGTTTTGCTGTCGTTGTTCCCCAAATCATCGCCGCCGATGGCAATGGACGATTGTCCGCTGGCGTAGCCCTGCGCACCGAGGGCAACAGACTGGCTGTTGGCCTCGCTCGCTTCACCTATGACGACCTACTGCCCCATAGTATTTACCGCCGTATTCGGATTCACATCCGTGATGGCTTTGGCACCGGAACCAATAATAATGCCAGCCTCGCCGTTTGTTGTATTTTTGGCGTTCGTACCCAATGCAATCGTGTAGTTGGTTTTGGCATCGCTGCCATTTCCCATTGCAATGGATTCATTGCCCGGAGCATTGGCACCGCTTCCCCACGGCAGTCCGGCTGCCTGCACAGGAGAAGAAAATAATGCGCCTGCGACGGCGAGGGTCACGGCAGCCACTTTGACGGATTTGCTTTTGCCGTGGTTGCGCGTGGTTTCCGGTACGGCGACCCACGCGCCGAGGGCGGTGTTGTAAAGGGTTTTGTAGGTGTGATTCATAAAGGTTTACTCCAGGAGTGTGATTCGGGCTGCGGGGGCAGCGGCTGTCGTCCGTTTTGCTTTTCGTCGGCATCCTTCGCCGGTGGGTTCATGATGATTATTGTCGCCTCAAGGCGCGGTTTTTCAGGCTTCTCCACAGAAAGACCGGGATAAAAATCCCGGTCTTTTCCGCTGGTTTTTGCTGTCGCCGCGCGTTGTCCGGCGTTTTTTCGCACAGGTTGCGCGATTGTTATTTATGCAATGTTTATGCCAAGGCGTTTGCTGCTGTCAGTAAAGATGATGTGCGGTCAAACTGCTCAGGGCTGGTAACGCGCGACGGTGGCTTTGCCGGCGCGGTTGCTGTCCGCCGCTTGGTCGTTTTCGCAGACGTCCTTGCAGCCGCAGGCACGTTCGACGCCGACGGCGCCGAGGCCGCCGCAGCTGCCCTTGATCGGTTTGCGGCCAAAGATGACGCCGATGGCCATTGCCGCCCCGACCAGCATCAGCATGATGAAGACGATGATGAAGGTTGTCATGGTTTTTCCTCCTGTACTGCCGCGCGGAAGGCGCGGCTGCGCTCAATGATGAAGGGTTGTTTGTCGTCGCCCGCCAAGATAAGTTCGGCGGCAAGATCGTAGCGGTCGGCAAATTCCAGCGCTTTTTCGTCGCCGAGGACCATCAGCGCGGTGGCGTAGCCGTCGGCGGTCATGCAGTCCGGTGCCAGCACGGTGGCGGAGAGCAGGCGCGAGCTGTGCGAGCGGCCATCGCGCGGGTCAACGATGTGGTAGGCCATTTCGCCGCCGCGCTCAGCGTACTGGCGGTAGTTGCCGGAAGTCGCCATCGCCGGCAGTTTTTCGTTCATGGCGATGATGTTTTCCACGCCCTCGCCTGTCGCCAGCCCCTGTTCAGGACGTTCGATGCCGACCCGCCACGGCGCACCGTATTTGCTGCCGCTGGCGCGCACTTCGCCGCCGATTTCGACGATGAAGTTCGTGTATCCGCCATCGAGCAGGGTTTCAGCGACAACGTCCACGCCGTAGCCTTTGGCGATGGAGGAGAGGTCGATGAAGACTTGCGGATCGCTTTTGGCAAGTCCTGCATCGGTCAGTTGCAGTTTGCCGTAGCCGACGTGTTGCAAGGCTTCGGCGATTTCGCTGTCTGCGGGTTTATCCTGCCGTTTAATCGAGCCGAAGCCCCAGAGATTCACCAGCGGGCCGACGGTGATGTCGTAAACGCCATCGCTTTGCGCGCTGATTTCCAGCGCTTTGTCCACCACGCGGCGCATACCGTCGCTGACCGGCTGCGGCGTGGTCGCCGTGCTGTGGTTGAAACGCATCAGTTCGGACTGGTCGCGATAGGTGGACATACTGTCGTTCACCGCTTCCAGTGCCACGTCAATGCGCCGCTGCAATGCGGCCTGGGCGGGTGCGTCCAGCGGGGCGGCGAGGCGGACGTGCCAGAACGTCCCCATCGTTTCGCCGGAAAGCTGGCTGATGACGCCGTCTGCTTTGTTGTCGCCGCAGGAGACAAGCAAAAGCGCTGTTGCCATCAGCAACAGCGCCCGGAGTGATGCGGTGATGACGCGCACCTTAGCCTCCAAAGTTATCCAAAAGGATGTTTTCATCTTCCACACCGAGGTTGTGCAGCATATCAATGACGGATTTGGTCATCATTGGCGGGCCGCACATATAGTATTCGCAGTCTTCCGGCGCGGGGTGGTTCTTCAGGTAGTTTTCATAAACGACGTTGTGGATGAAGCCGGTGTAGCCCGTCCAGTTGTCTTCCGGCAGCGCGTCGGAGAGGGCGACGTGCCAGCTGAAGTTTGGAAATTCTTCGGCGAGTTTGTCGAAGTCTTCCTGATAGAAGATTTCCCGCTTGGAGCGCGCGCCGTACCAGAAGGTGATTTTCCGCTTGCTGTGCAGGCGTTTGAGCTGGTCGAAGATGTGCGAGCGCATCGGTGCCATCCCCGCACCACCGCCGATGAAGACCATTTCGGCGTCGGTGTCTTTGGCGAAAAATTCGCCGAAGGGGCCGGAGATGGTGACTTTGTCGCCCGGTTTGAGGTTGAAGATGTAGCTGGACATGATGCCCGGCTTGGCTTCGGGGATTTTCGGCGGCGGCGTGGCGATACGGACGTTAAGCATGATGATGCCTTTTTCTTCCGGGTAGTTCGCCATCGAGTAGGCGCGCATCGTCGGTTTGTCGTTGTGCGCCTCGATTTTGAACAGGCCGTATTTTTCCCAGTCTTCGCGGTATTCGGGGGCGATGTCGAAGTCGCTGTATTTGATGTCATACGGCGGGCATTCGATCTGAATGTAGCCCCCGGCGCGGAACGGCACGGATTCGCCATCCGGGATTTTCAGCTTCAGCTCTTTGATGAAGGTCGCCTTGTTGTCGTTGGAAATGACGGTGCATTCCCATTTTTTCACGCCAAAGACGGATTCATCGACTTCCACTTTCATGTTGCTTTTGACCGCGACCTGACAGGAGAGGCGCTCGCCTTCGCGCGCTTCGCGCTTGCTGATGTGGTTCAACTCGACCGGCAGGATTTCGCCACCGCCCTCGTGGACTTTGACGGTGCATTGGCCGCAGCTACCGCCGCCACCGCAGGCGGAGGAAACGTAGATGCCGTTTTCGGCCAGCACGTTGAGCAGTTTGCCGCCCATCGGCACATCCAGTTCACGCTCATCATTGACCAGTATTTTGACGTTACCTTGCGGCACCAGGTATTTGCGTGCCAGCAGGATAATCGCTGACAGCAGCAATACCAGACCGGTAAAAAACAGCACGCCATAGAATATTTCCATTGTTTTTCCCCCTTACAACTGTACGCCGGAAAAGGACATGAACCCCAGCGCCATCAGTCCGGCGGTAATGAAGGTTATGCCCAGTCCTTCCAGCCCTTTCGGCACATCGGCATAGCGCAGTTTTTCGCGCACACCCGCCATGGCGATGATGGCCAGTGCCCAGCCGGCACCGCTGCCCACGCCATAAACGACGGATTCACCGAAGTCGTAGTTCCGCTCGACCATGAAGAGCGAGCCGGCAAGGATGGCGCAGTTCACGGTAATCAGCGGCAGGAAGATACCCAGCGCCGAGTAGAGCGAGGGGACGTATTTATCAAGAAACATTTCAAGAATTTGTACAACCGCTGCAATGACGCCGATGTAGGCGATGAGACCGAGAAAGCTGATGTCCACTTCCAGTCCCAGCGATTGCCACAGCACGGCATTTTCTTTGAGCAGATAGGTGTAGAGCAGGTTGTTGAGCGGTACGGTCAGGGTTTGCACGACGATAACCGCCGTGCCCAGTCCGGCAGCGGTGGAGATTTTTTTTGAGACCGCAAGGAAGGTGCACATCCCCAGGAAGAAGGAGAGTGCCATGTTTTCGATAAAAATCGATTTAACAAACAGGCTGATGTAGTGTTCCATTGCCGTACTCCTTTAGTGACTCGCGCCAACGATGATGGGCTTGGCCGCAGCCGCCTCAACGTAATCGCGCGCTTCGTTTTGTTCCGGCTTCCAGGTGCGCAGCGCCCAAATGAGCAGGCCGATAACGAAGAAGGCGCTCGGCGGCAGCACCATCAAACCGTTCGGCACATACCAGCCACCGTTATCCGCAATGGGGAGGATGGTAATGTCAAACCAGGTACCCTTGCCGAAGATTTCACGGATGGTGCCGACGGTGAGGAGCATCGCGCTGTAACCGAGGCCGTTACCAATACCGTCAAGGAAGCTCGGCACCGGCGGGTTAGACATCGCATAGGCTTCCAGCCGCCCCATGACGATGCAGTTGGTGAGAATCAAGCTGACGTACACGGAAAGCTGTTTGGAGAGTTCAAAGGCAAAGGCTTTCAGCAACTGGTCAACCACGATAACCGCCGAGGCGGCAACCGCCATCTGCACGATGATGCGGATGCTGCTGGGGATATTATTGCGGATCATGCTGACGAACAGGTTGGAGAAGGCGGTTACAAAGGTAAGGCCAAGGCTCATCAGAAACGCCGTCTTCATGCTCCCGGTTACTGCCAGCGCGGAACAGATGCCGAGTACCTGCAAGCCGATCGGGTTGTTGGCAAATATCGGCCCCAGGATGATTTCTTTATAGTCGTAGGTTTTTTCGCTCATGATTTATTGCTCCGTTTTTTGCCCGTTCTGCCCGATGGCAGCCTGCGATGCCTCGCGCAGGTCAGCAAGGCTGATTTCGCCGTTACGGATGTGATCGACCAGCGGCTTGTATCCCTGCTCGCCCAGCCAAAAGTTCATCAGGTGTTCGACACCGTTGCTGGTCAGCGTCGCCCCGGCGATGGCATCCACCTGATTTTTCGCTGACAGGTTGCGTACTTTTACCAGATCGACCTGCGGCGCGCCGCTGTCATCATAGGGGATGATGCCCGCCCACTTTGCCTGCCATTCCGGCTCGGTGATGCGCGCACCCAGTCCGGGCGTTTCCGCGTGCTGGTAGAAGGTAATGCCGGTGATTTCCGGCTGTTTGTCCTTGAACGACAGCGCAGTAAAACCGTACATGGTTGACCAGAGACCATAACCCTGAATGGGCAGGATCAGACGTGAAATGTGATCGCCCTCGGCCACAACATAGGCGACGCCGTCTTTGGCGAGACGCTTGATACTCGCCGGGTCATCTGTCAGGGCATGACCTTCGCTTTCGCTACGCGCCGCGTTGTACATATCGTAGGTCAGCGGATTTTTGTCGCTCACCGGTTTGCCGGTCTGGAGGTCAATCACCAGCGGGATAATTTGCCGGAATTTGTCGTTAATCTGCTCGGTGGACAGATGCTCTTCCGCCCCCGCCAAGCCGGCAGCACGCAGAATGTTGATCTTTTTCTCGTTGTCGGCATTTTGTTTCTGGAAGCTGCGCAACGAAACGGCAGCGGTAGAGACCAGCAGTGAACAGATCAAACAGACAATGGTGGCGAACTTCAGTACGCCCAACGCGGATTGTTTCTTCTCAGACATGGGTTCTCACCTTGCGACGTTTGGCATTCGCATTCATCACGAAATAATCAATGAGATGGGCAAAAATGTTGGCAAAGAGGATGGCCAGCATGATGCCTTCCGGGAAGGCGGGGTTAACGACACGGATAAGGATGGTCATCGCGCCCACCAACGCACCAAAGATGTAGCGCCCGGTGTTGGTTACCGATGCGGTGACCGGGTCGGTCGCCATAAAGAAGGTACCAAAGGCAAAACCGCCGAGAACGAAATGCCACCAAAACGGCACGGCAAACATATGGTTGGTTTCGCTGCCGATGAGGTTAAACATCAGCGAGGTAACGGTCGCTCCGGCAAAAACACCAACGACGATGCGCCAAGAGGCAACACCCGCCCACAGAATAATGACACCGCCAATGAGGATTGCCAGCGTGGATACTTCACCGATGGAACCAGGGATGTTGCCGATAAAGGCATCCCACCAGCTCCAGTGTGCACGCACCGCATCCATGCCGCCCGCAGAGGCTTCGCTCAATGCGGTCGCGCCGGAATAACCATCAACGGCAACCCAAACTTTGTCGCCGGAAATTTGCGCCGGATAGGCAAAATAAAGGAAAGCGCGTGCGGCAAGGGCGGGGTTCACGAAATTGCGTCCGGTGCCACCAAAAACTTCCTTGCCCAGCACCACACCAAAGCTAATGCCAATAGCGACTTGCCACAGCGGAATCGTTGGCGGCAAGGTCAGGGAGAAAAGGATGGAGGTGACGAAGAAGCCTTCGCTTACTTCATGCTTGCGCACAATGCAGAAAAGGATTTCCCAAGCGATACCAACCGCGAAGGTAACGATATAGATGGGCAGGTGCAGTTTCGCGCCAAACCAGAGATTGGCAATCAGGCCGGGATCGGCGATTCCCTGCGCTTTCGCCGCTTGCACGCCGACGAAATACCAGCCCGCAAACATTGCCGGGAAAACAGCCATCCAGACCAGAATCATTACCCGCTTTAGGTCGATAACATCGCGCACGTGCGACGGACGCGCGGTGACAAAGCGGGGGGAGTAAACAAAGGTCGCCGTTGCTTCGTAGAGGGGGAACAGTTTTTCCAGTTTCCCGCCCTTCTCGAACAGCGGCGCGATTTTTTCAAAAAAGTGTTGTTTCGCCATATCAGCCTTCCTGTTCAATCAGGGTGAGATTTTCGCGCAGGATTGCCCCAAAATCGTGTTTGCCGGGGCAAACGAAGGACATCAGCGCCAAATCTTCTTCATCCAGTTCCAATGCGCCGAGACGGATAGCCGTATCGGTATCCTTGACAATCAAGGCCTTGACCAAAAGCGTCGGCAGGATGTCCAGCGGCATCACCTGCTCATATACGCCGATCGGCACAATCGGACGCGGTGAACCGCGCAGGGAGGTATTGAACTGAAACGGACCTTTAAGGAATTTGCCAATATAGGCGTTGGTTTTGGAAAACCAGCCGAAACCGGGACGGAGAAAGCCAAGGAAATAGGCTTCGCGCCCTTCCGGCAGCACGGTTACTTGTTGGTCATAAGCGCCGAGGTAGGCGGTATCTTCATGCACCTGGCGACCGGAAAGCGCGGAACCGGAAATAATCCGCTGTTCGCCCGGTTGCAGGTTATCTTCCAGCAAATCGGCCATCGCCGTGCCGCGCAGCGCGCGTACAATACGCGGTTTCTTGACGCCAGGTCCAGCGACCGCAATCAGGCGTTCGTTATCAAGAATACCGCCGCGGAAGAATTTGCCAATCGCCAGCAGGTCTTGCACATTGAGATGCCATGCGACCTTGTTCGCACCGACCGGGTCAATAAAGTGAATATGGGTGCCAACCAGTCCGGCAGGATGTACGCCGCCAAAGCGGTGGATTTCCAGACGGTTCAGATAATGGGTCGGAACGAAAGTTTCCTGACGGCAGGATAAATGAACCTGCCCGCCAGACAGTGCCTGCATGATGGCGAGTCCTGCGAGCAAATCTTCATCACGCCCCTGCATCGCCAATGCCGGATCCATTGCCAGCGGATTGGTATCCATGGCATTGACAAAAATGGCGTGCGGGATAGCGTCAACAGGTGGAATCTTACTAAAGGGGCGAGTGCGGAATGATGCCCACAATCCGCTATTGACCAATCGTTTGACAATTTCTTCGCGCGAGAGTTTTTCTGCAACATTATCACCGAAAGATTCAAAAACAACCGATTCTTTGGATTCAGGGCGAATAATAACGGAAAGCAGACGCCGCTTTTCCCCGCGCACAATTTTTTCTACTACGCCGGATACGGGCGCGCAAATCAAAACGCCGGGATTTTTTTTGTCTTCAAAGAGCGGCTGTCCCAAAATCACTTTGTCACCTTCTGCTACCAGCATGGTAGGCTTCAGACCATTGTAATCCTCGCCGAGAATAGCAACTGGATGATTGGGGATGATGTCATGAATGGCGACGTCGGTAATGGCGCCAGAGATGGGAAGGTCTAAACCTTTCTTGATTGAGATCATGCTAACAATACCTTACCTCAGACTGTGTCTTTATTTTTATTGGTGCCGACGGCGAGACTCGAACTCGCACAGCTTACGCCACTACCCCCTCAAGATAGCGTGTCTACCAATTCCACCACGTCGGCTGTCTTCTTTATTCTTGCGACCTGTCCGGCTTATTGCCGGGCAGGTGCGGGAACATCGGTATTTGAAGCAGGGCGCGCATTATCTACACCAACTGGCGGGATGTCAAGCGCACTTTCCTGCTTTTGTGTTTCCAGTTGGGTATTGTTCAAAATATTGCTATCGCCGTGATTGGCGACTTCTTTGTTTTGTAAATACCCCAACAGTAGCGCCCCCACAAAGAAGACCGCTGCCAAAAAGCGCGTGGTTTTATACAGGAATGAGCCTGCGCCACGCGCACCAAATACGGTGCTGGAAGCACCGCCGCTGAGTGCGCCCATACCGCCGTTGCTTTTCGGCTGTTGCAGCAAAATGAGGGCGCAGAGCGCGAGGGATGCGATAAAGAAGATAACCTGAACAAGGGTTATGGTCATGCCATGGCTCCAATGATTTTGTCGAAGGTGTCCGCTTGCAGCGAGGCGCCGCCGACGAGGAAGCCGTCAATATCCGCCCCGGCAAAAAGCTCGGCTGCGTTATCGGGCTTGACGGAACCGCCGTAGAGGATGCGGACTTTATCAGCAACGCCGGATACTTTTTCTTGCAGCAATGCACGGATTTTGCCGTGGACTTCTTGTGCGTAAGCAGCGGTTGCCGCTTTGCCGGTGCCGATTGCCCAAACAGGTTCGTAAGCGATGACGGTATCCGCGTCCACCAATCCCGCTTCCAGTACCGGTTTCATTTGTCGCAATACGGCAGCGTCGCATTGTCCAGCATCGTATTCTTGCAGGGATTCGCCGATGCAGTAGATGACTTTCAGACCTTGCGCTTTCAGTTGTTTCCATTTTTCGATCAGCAGCGCTTCGGTTTCACCGTGATCGGTGCGGCGCTCGGAGTGGCCGATGATGGCGTAACTGGCACCCGCTTCTTTCAGCATCGCGGCAGATATTTCGCCGGTGTGTGCGCCGGATGCGTGCGCACTGACGTCTTCACCCGCCAGGATTTCCAGCCCCAGTTCGTGTGCCTTGCTGATGTAAATTGCAGGCAAGCCAAAGATTTTTTCAACGTTTCCTTGCGGCCAGGCGTGTTTGGCAAAGGCTTCAACCAGGGCGAAGTCGCCGTTCATTTTCCAGTTTGCCGCAGCAATCGGTTTACGCATTGTTATTCCTCCCGGGATATGACCGCTGCCAGTTCTTCAACGATGGCGTGCAGTCGCGCTTCGTCATGACCTTCCGCCATTACGCGGATTTTCGGTTCGGTACCGGACGGACGAAGCAGAATGCGTCCGGCATCTCCCAGTTTTTCGGTCGCCTGTTGCAGCGCCTGCTGCACGGCGGGTTTGTTGACGACGCTTTTGTCCGCGACTTCAACGTTCTTCATGATTTGTACCGCCATATGCAGGTCGGCGACGAGTTGATGCAGCGGTTGTTCCATTTCCAGCATTGCCGCCAGCACCTGCAACGCGGCGATGATGCCGTCACCGGTAGAGTTGCGGTCAAGGCAGATGATATGCCCGGAGTTTTCGCCGCCCACGCGCGCGTCAATTTCCTGCATACATTCGAGCACATAGCGGTCGCCAACGTCGGTGCGGTGCAGGACGATGCCCATGTTGTTCAGTGCCCGCTCCAAGCCGAGGTTGGTCATTTTCGTGCCGACGATGTTGTTCAGCTGTTCGCCCTTGAAGGCGCGGTATTTGGCGATGATGTAGAGGATGGCATCGCCGTCGCGCAGGCGTCCGTTGCGGTCAACCATCACCACGCGGTCGCCATCGCCATCGAAGGCAATGCCCGCATCGGCCTGTTCGTCGCGTACACGGCGCTGCAAGGATTCCGGCGCGGTTGAACCCGCCCCGGCGTTGATATTGCAACCGTTCGGCTCGGCATTCATGACGATAACCTGCGCGCCCAGTTCGCGGAACACTTCCGGCGCTATCGGGTAGGTCGCGCCGTTGGCGCAGTCCACCACGATTTTCAACCGTTCAAACGGCAAGCCCAGGACGACCGCGTTTTTGCAAAATTCGATGTAGCGTCCGCGCGCTTCCGGGATACGGTAGAGTTTGCCCAGTTGCGCCGATTCGACCACTTTCATCGGCAATTCAAGATAGCGCTCGATTTCCTGCTCCGCTGCGTCGGGCAGTTTGATGCCGCCGCGCGCGAAGACTTTGACGCCGTTGTCGCTATAGACGTTATGCGAGGCGCTGACGACGATGCCCGCTGCGGCGTGGAAGGTGCGGGTGAAATAGGCGATGCCCGGCGTCGGCATCACACCGAGCAAGTGTGCGTCCATGCCGGCGGCGGAAAGGCCGGCGGCGATGGCGTTTTCCAGCATATAACCGGAGATGCGGGTGTCCTTGCCGATGATGACTTTATCGCCGGCAAAGCCGCTGTCGCTCAACATCTTGCCAATCGCCCAGCCGAGGTGCATGACGAAATCAGGCGTCATTGGCGCAACGCCAACTTGGCCCCGCACGCCGTCCGTGCCGAAATATTTCCGCCCTGTGCCGCTCATGAATGACTGTCTCCGTTATGGCCCGCGCGCAGCCACAGGAAACCCGTCAGGCTGGCGATGACTGATGCTACAAGAATGGCAATTTTAGCATTATTCAGCAGCAAATCTTCACCTTTGAACGCCAGCTCGGAAATAAAAATGGACATGGTGAAGCCAATCCCGGCGAGCATTCCCATGCCGCAAATATGGCGGAAATTGACCCCGGCGGGCAGGCGGGCGACACCGAAGCGGACACTCAACCAAATCGCGCCGAAAACGCCGCCAAATTTGCCAAACAGCAGCCCGGCGGCGACCCCCAGCGACACCGGATGCGATACCAGACTGCCGATGGCGGCGGCATCCACCGTCACCCCGGCATTGAAAAAGGCAAACAGCGGAATAATCAGGAAATACACCGGGTCATGCAGCCCGTGCTCCAGCCGTTGCAGCGGCGTTTGCGCCTGATTGATGCCGTGGTGCAGCGTGTGCAGCACGCCAACCAGCCGCTCCGATTCCAGAAAATCCTGCTCACGGCGGCGGTAAATATCGAACTTGTCCAACAATTTGCGCGCCTCGCGGCTGAACTCCTCCGGGTTATAGAGCGAGCGCACCGGCGTCGCCAGCGCGCCCAGCACCCCGGCAATCGTCGCGTGCACGCCGGAAAACAGCATCAGCGCCCACATCACTATTGCGACCAGCAAATACGGCCACGGCTTGCGCACGCCAAAACGGTTCAGCGCCAGTTGCAGCGCAAAACAGCCCAGCGCGGCGAGAAGCGGCGCCACCTGAATCGCCTCCGTATAAAACAGCGCAATCACCACCACCGCGCCGAGGTCATCGACAATGGCGAGCGCGACCAGAATTGTCACCAGCCCCGTCGGGATGCGGTCGCCGAGCAAAATAAGCACGGCGATGGCAAAAGCAATATCGGTCGCCATCGGAATCCCCCAACCGGCAGCACCGACGCCACCCGCATTAATCGCGCCATAAACCAGCGCGGGCGCAACCATCCCGCCGAGCGCCGCAATAATCGGCAACACCGCCTGCGACAGCGACGACAACTCGCCGACCATTACCTCGTGCTTGATTTCCAGCCCGACCAAATAAAAAAACAGCGCCATCAGGCCGTCATTGACCCAATGATGCAGCGACATTTCCAGCCGCCACTCGCCAAAACTGACCGCAACCGGCTGATGCAACAAATGAAAATAAGCGTCGCGCCACGGTGAATTGGCGATGGCGAGCGCCGCCAACGTACAGACAATGAGCAAAATCCCGCTGGCAGAACTGTTGCGGGTAAACGCCTCCACCGGCGTTAACAACTTGCCGAACAGCCGCTCCCACGAATTGGCGTCCTCGCGGTTATACGCCTTGCGTTGAAAAAATCTGGACATAACCCCCTCCCGACAAAATAAAGCCAATCATACAACCCGCCCGACATCGCGGCAAACCCGCACAATATAGCTATAGCAATACAAACCGCGTTCTGTACAAGGCGCGACGCTGAAGACAGTACGCTTTTGTACGGCGAAGCGGCGCAACACCGTACAGGACGCGGTTTGTATCGCTATATAATGCGCCGCCCTACCCTGCAAACAAGGAACACCCCATGACCCTGCAACAAACCATCGAAAACGCCTTTGAGCGCCGCGCCGACATCACCCCTGCCAACGCCGAACCCGCGCTGCTTGCTGCCATCAACGAAGCGCTGGACGCGCTGGAGCGCGGCACCATGCGCGTCGCCGAACCGACCGGGAGCGGCTGGCACGTCAACGAATGGCTGAAAAAAGCGGTACTGCTCTCCTTCCGCGTCCACGATAACGTCCCCGTCGAACACGGCTACACCCGCTACTTTGACAAAGTCGAAAGCCGCTTCGCCCACCACGACGCCGCCCGCTTCCAGCAAGAAGGCGTGCGCGTCGTCCCGCCCGCCGTCGCGCGCCGTGGCAGCTACCTTGGCCGTGGCGTGGTGCTGATGCCATCCTACGTCAACATCGGCGCCTACGTCGATGAAGGCACGATGGTCGATACCTGGGTCACGGTCGGCTCCTGCGCGCAAATCGGCAAAAACGTCCACCTCTCTGGCGGCGTCGGCATTGGCGGCGTACTGGAACCGCTGCAAGCCAGCCCGACCATCATCGAAGACAACTGCTTCATCGGCGCGCGCTCCGAAATCGTCGAAGGCGTCGTCGTCGAAAAAGGCTCGGTCATCTCGATGGGCGTATTTATCGGCCAATCCACCAAAATCTACAACCGCATGACCGGTGAAATCACCTATGGCCGCGTCCCCGCAGGCTCGGTGGTCGTCCCCGGCAACCTGCCCGCCGCCGACGGCAGCCACAGCCTCTACTGCGCCGTCATCATCAAACAGGTCGATGAAAAAACGCGCAGCAAAACCGGCATCAACGAACTGCTGCGCAGCTAATCGCCCTGCCCTTCCAACCCCCGCCACGGCGGGGTTTTTTACCCCGGAAATATACGATGACACGTTATTGTTGCTGCATGAGACGGTGGCAGATTCATGCCGATAGATGGGTATAATTGCACTGGTTTCAGGGCTATTTACAATCTGGAATAATATTTCCAAGTTTCATCAAATCGGACCATTTTGCCGCATCACCAAATAGCAATGGTGCGCCGAAACAAGACATCCAATTTACATATAGACAACAAAAGATATTTGTGAAAATAAATATGGACACAATTATAACGGGCATCGGTATTTTTCTACTGCTCGGCCTGGTGGGTATTGGCAGACAACGATTGCGACGATCGCAAAAAAATAAAAATACACAAGAACAAAAATTGCATGACTTCAAAAAAGAAAAAGCAGAAGAGAACTTGCGCATTGCCCGAAAAAACCGCTACCAGAAAAAAACGGTTTGCAATGCCAACGAGCAGGCCGCCTATGCCGCCGCATGGGATGTAGTGCGGGCGCGACAGCGCAAGGAGCGGGTATTGCCGCAAGTCTCCTTGGGCGAAATTATCATGCACCCGAACGGGCGGATTCATGCGGCGATTAACAGCAAACGGGTGGATTTGCTGGTGACGGATGCGCAATTCAATCCGCTGGTGGTGATAGAAATTGATGGCAGCGGCCATTATTTGTCGAATTACAGTCGCATCAATGATGAAACCAAAACGCTGGCATTGCGCTCGGCAGGCATTCCGCTATTGCGCATTGCTGCCAAACATGACAATCATGCGGAAATCCGGCGCATGGTACGCAAAGGACTAGAGCAGTTTTTCGCCGGGCGAAAATAAATGACGGGGATATAAAAAAGCACGCCCTGTAAAATTCGCGGTGGAATTATTTCGTCGTTATTTTCTGCCGGTGTGATGCGCAGGCTGGCCGACCTTTATTCAGCTCGCATTTCCCCTGCCAGACGGTTATATTTCCCGCCCCGTTCAACCTATATCACAGAAACCAACATGACCTCATTGCAAAAAATATCTGCCCCGCTATTTCTCCTGTTCGCCGCTACCGGCGCATGGGCCTGTTATGACCCCGCAGGTTCGGGGCAATGTGGTCCATACGGCATTGGACCGCGCAATCCTGACGGATACGGCTACAACACCTACATTGAACCCGCGCCGATGTACATCCCGTCACCGCCGCCCATACGCGAAAGTCGCTATGGCGCGGTTGCCGTTTATGCCAATCCCAAGGACTTATGGGACAGCAAAACCATGTTTGCTTCCGTCCGCGGTATTCATTCAAAGGAAAGCGCCAGACAGATGGCGCAGCAGACGTGCAACCGCAAGAGCGGCCACTCATGCCGAATCGAGTTTGACTATGCCGACCAATGCGTCAGCGTGGCGATGGGTGATGTTACCGAAGGCTTAATGCTGTTTTACGGCCTTTCCGGGCAACCGGGTCAGGCACCGCTGGATGCGATGCAGAAATGCCTCGCCGCCCAAGGCAAAGATTGCGAGTTTGTCGTGCAGGAAGAATGCTCCCTGCCCGAATAACACCGGCACAACGCGAAGGTCATGCGCCGGTCATCCATGACCGGCATGGAAACTACGATGCGGCATCGGCGTTTTCCACCTGAATCCGTTTGCCGATGTCGCGGATTTTGGAGATTTCTTCCAGCAGACGCGGTGCATCGTCAATACTGATGGCAAATGACCAGAGATAACTGACCACCGCATAAAGATGCCCGGCATTGGCATTGCCGCGCAAGGTCATCACGGAAAAGCTGACGGCAAACAGGAGCATCAGCGCAATGCCAATCACCGCATAGCCTGCCGCCTCGCGGTTCGATATGGCAATGCGCATTTCCGCCGATAATTGATGGTGCTGCTCCAGCTCGCGATCGCCGGAATGTTCGATGATATGCACATCACGCTCCAGCCGGTTATTGAGACGGAAATACAGGCGGTCATTGACGCGCGAATAACGCGGGATTAGCAGCATAAAAAAAGCAGCACGAAAAAGCTGGCTAGCCCTGTCCAAAATTCGATAAAGAGCAGCATCAAAACCGCGCCAATCATGGAAATTAAAAAAGTCACCAAAGTCGGCAAATGCATTTCAAAGAAATCGACCAGCTCGCGCGATAACGCCGCGCGTGCGGAAATGGTGGAAACCGCCTCGCCATCCCGGCGCTGTTGCAAAATGACCGGCACCACCATCTCCGCATAAATGCAGCTAAAGGCACGGGTATCGACCGACCGCCGCACCGAACCGACCGTCCAGATAACCAGAATTACCGCGGCATAACTCAGCGCTTTCCCCAGATTGCCTTCCAGCACGCCATTGATGGCAATGCCGCCGAATACGGGATAGGTCAAAAGCAGCAGGTTTTCCGCCAGAACCAGGGTGAATGTGCCAATCAGGCGCGCCTTGTTGTTGCGGGCGATTTGTTTGAGATTGTGCCAGGCGTTCACAGCGATTTCCATCATGAATATTTGGGCTATAGCGTCTAAAAATGCTACAAGTCTTAATGATGCAAGGCTTTGAGCGGTGTCAAAACCTTATACAATCAAGGCCAATCAAAAAGAATGGACGGAGCAACGGTCAGTAACGCTATAAATGCCAGAACTGCAGCAGACAATTTGATGGCGGAGCCTCCCCAAACTGAGGAACTTTGGGCATCGTGTAGTGCAGGAGTTCGCCATGCAGTACGGACAGAAGCAAGATCATCCAACACCACCGTTAGGGAACGAACCTTACCCGCAACCCGAAAAAGCCAACATCATCATGGCACTGCATATTTTGGGACGACATGATGTTGATGAACAGTACCGCTATTTCTTGCTGGTTATGTGTCGCATACATCCCGGCACTTCACCAGAAAAAGAAAAAAGCCCTGAACAAGCAGGGCTTAATAAAGAAGAATACTGGTAGGCACGATTGGACTCGAACCAACGACCCCCACCATGTCAAGGTGGTGCTCTAACCAACTGAGCTACGCGCCTGAAGTGGGGCGCATTATAGGCATTTTTTTGCCGAGTGCAAGCGGTTTGTAGTGCGCCTGAAAATCCACCTGCACGGCGATGCAACGCGCTTGACTATTGAATTATTACGGGTCTGCCAGTATAATCCGCCGCCTTTGAAAACAGACAGGTCTCCTGTTTGTGCATGAAATTTTTGGAGAACAATATGTTTGCAGTTATTGAAACTGGCGGTAAACAGTACAAAGTCAAGCCCGGCCAGCGCCTGAAAGTGGAGACTTTGCCGGGCGAAGCGGGCGACAGCATCGCTTTTGACAAGGTGTTGCTGATTGCAACCAGCGAAAGCGACGTTGCCGTGGGCGCACCTTACCTGGAAGGCAAAACGGTCAGCGCGACCATCGCCGAACATGGTCGCCACAAGAAAATCAAGATCATCAAGTTCCGTCGTCGCAAGCACCATATGAAACGTATGGGGCACCGTCAAAACTACACCGAAGTCGTGATTGACGCGATTGACGGCCAGAAATAAGGAGTCAGAAACATGGCACACAAAAAAGCAGGCGGTTCCAGCCGCAACGGACGCGATTCCAAGTCCAAACGTCTCGGCATCAAACGCTACGGCGGTCAGGTCGTCAGCGCCGGTTCCATCCTCGTGCGTCAGCGCGGTACCCCGTTCAATGCCGGTGAAAACGTCGGTGTTGGTCGTGACCACACCCTGTTCGCCACTGCCGACGGCAAAGTCGTTTTCAGCGTTCGTGGCGCAGAGAAACGCCGCTATGTGAGCGTGGTTGCGGAAGCCTGATTGCTGGCCGCAACGCGAAAAGCCCTGCATTGTGCAGGGCTTTTTTGTTGTCACCACCACAGGCCGTACAATACGGCATCATTCTCGCCGCACCGATGCGGAACAGGCAAAACTTACAGGAACAACCTCATGAAATTCGTAGATGAAGCACAAATTTACGTCCGCGCGGGCAAGGGCGGCAACGGCATCGTCAGTTTCCGCCGTGAAAAATATGTGCCGTTTGGCGGGCCGGATGGCGGCGACGGCGGCGACGGCGGCAGCGTTTACCTCGTCGCGCAGGAAGGCATCAACACCCTCGCCGATTTTCGCTTTAACCGCAGTTTTCAGGCGGCGAACGGCAGGCCGGGCGAAGGGCGCAACAAGCGCGGCAGCAGCGGTGAAGACTTGCTCGTGCCGGTACCGGTTGGCACGCAGGTTTTTGTGGATGACACCGATGAACTCATCGGCGACCTCACCGCTGACGGGCAACGGTTGCTGGTGGCGCAGGGCGGCTTTCACGGCCTCGGCAACACCCGCTACAAAAGCTCGACCAACCGCGCGCCGCGCCAATGCAAACCCGGCACGGAAGGCGAGGAACGCTATCTGCGTCTTGAGCTGAAACTGCTCGCCGATGTCGGCCTGCTCGGTATGCCGAACGCGGGCAAATCGACGCTCATCAGCCGTGTTTCCGCCGCCCGCCCGAAAATCGCCGATTACCCTTTCACCACGCTGCACCCCAATCTCGGCGTGGTGCGCGTCGGTATGCTGCAAAGTTTCGTCATGGCAGACATCCCCGGTCTGATTGAAGGCGCGGCGGAGGGCGCGGGGCTGGGGCATCAATTCCTGCGCCATCTGGCGCGCACCCGCCTGCTGCTGCATATGCTGGACTGTTCGCCGATGAGCGACTCGCAAGACCCGGTGCGCGATTTCGAGCAGGTCAGCGCCGAGCTGGAGAAATACGACGCCGTTTTCGCCGACAAGCCGCGCTGGTTGGTGCTGAACAAGATGGACACGCTCACCCCGGAAGAAGGCGAGGCGCGCGCACGGGAAATCGTCGCCGCACTCGGCTGGCAAGGGCCGGTATACCGCATTTCGGCGGAAACCGGGCTGCATACCGAACAGCTCTGCCGCGACATCATGCAGGCGCTGGAGCAGATGGACGACGAGGCGGATTTTGCCGCGCCGCAAATGCCTGACGAGGCACACTAAATCCTTGCCGCTTTCCCGAAAACCATGCCATTACCGACCATCCAGTTTCGCTACCGCCCGGCAAAAAATAAATTGCAGGACGTTGTGTTTGGCGAGATTTTCTGTCTGTTTTTATGGTACGTGCTACTTTTCAAGCGCAGTGGTTTTTATGATTGGTCAGACTATGCGTTGTGGGCGGTTGCCATTGGCGGCACGGCAACTTTATCCATTTGTCTTTTCAATTATTGTCGTGGCGGCAGAATCATTACCCTGATGGATAAAGCAATCATCATTCCGGCGAGCTATTACTTGAGTTTTCGGCGCCGTTTTACCGTTGATTACGGCGATATTGCCCGCATCACAGAGCAATATTGCGAGAGACATGGAACGCCCGGCATTTTTATCACGGCGCATGATGCAGGAAAGCGCTATCTTACGGAAAAAACTTATATTATCAGCTCCAACGGCTTCGCCGATATGCGGCAATACCGGAATCTTGTTGCCGAGCTGCGAAAGCGCGTTGATGCCGCCCGTTTTTAACCCTTCACCCGGAGAATATTCCCATGAACCCACCCGTCCTTTATTTCAGTGACCTTTGCCCGGATACGCCGCCATTTGTTGCCGCACTCGCCGCACGCAATATGGATTACGAAGCGGTGAACATTACCGCCAGCATGAAGAATCTGAAGCGCTTTCTGGCGCTGCGCGACAGTCGCAACGAATTTGAATCACGCAAGGCTCAGGGCGCGATTGGCATTCCCGTTTTGCAACTGCCCAATGGCACGCTGATTTTTGACAGCGCGGATGTGCCTTCATTCCCCTGACTTGCACCGCTCACATTCATCATTCCCCATTCCCGTTCAGGAAAAAACCATGACACAAACGCTCACTCCCGGCGGCAATGCACCGCTTGACGCCAATGACATTTCCATCCATATCGACAGCGGCGCGGATATTGACGTCGCTGCCTACCGCCTCGCCGCCAATGGCAAAGTGCGCGGCGATGGCGACATGATTTTCTACGGCCAACAACAAAGCGACGACGGCAGCGTGCGCCGCAGCGGCAACGACCGCAGCAGCACCTTCGCCATTGACCTCGCACGCCAGCCCGCCGCCATTGAACGCATCGCCATTGCCTATTCCGCGGGCCAACCGACCGCACGCCTCGGCAGCGTCAGCCTGCGCGTCGCCGCCGGTGGGCAAACACTCATCACCTGCCCGCTGGACCTCGGCGGCCGCAGCGAAACCGCGCTCATCCTCGGCGAATGCTACCGCCGCAATGGCGCGTGGAAATTCCGCTTCGTCGCCCAAGGCTACAACGGCGGACTGAAACCGCTCTCCGAACACTTTGGCGTGGACATCGCCGACGACGCTCCGCCGCCCGCGCCCAAACCCGCCCCGGCCAGCGGCGGTGTCAACCTCAGCAAAATCACCCTCGACAAGCGCAACCCCGGCGTCAGCCTCGCCAAACAGGCGGATTACGGCGCGATTCGCATCAACCTCAACTGGAACCAGAACAGCGCGCCGCAAAAAGGCGGCCTGTTCGGCGGACTGTTCAACAAAAACAAGGGGATTGACCTCGACCTCGGCGCCTTCGTCCGCCTGCAAAATGGCGACCGCGACTGCGTGCAGGCGCTGGGCAACCGCTTCGGCGACCTGCAACGCGCACCGTTCGTGCATCTGCGCGGCGACGACCGCACCGGCGCGGTCAGCGAGGGCGAATGGCTGGACGTCAACGGTTCGCGCTGGCCGGACATCGCCGAAATCCTCGTCTTCGCCTTCATCTACGACGGCGTGCCGAACTGGGACGCCACCGACGGCATCGTCACCCTGCACGTTCAGGGGCAGCAAATCGAAACGCGCCTGACCGAAGGCAACCCGCGCCACGGGATGTGTGCCATCGCCCGCCTCATCAACGACGGCGGCAGCATCCGCGTCGAGCGCATCAACCGCTACTTCCCCGGCCACCGCGAGATGGACCAGGCCTTCGGCTGGGGCTTCCGCTGGACGGCGGGCAGCAAATGAGCGAACAAACCCTCGTCCCCGGTGCCAACACCGCCCTTGCCGCCCGCAGCATCACCCTGCGGATTGACAGCGGCATCGACACCGACAGCGCCGTCTGGCGGCTTGCCGCCAACGGCAAAGTGCGCGGCGACGGCGACATGATTTTTTACAACCAGCCGACGAGCGACGACGGCAGCGTTCACTACCTCGGCGCACACCGCTACCGCCTTGACCTCGCGCGCCAACCGGAAGACATCCAATACATCACCATCGCCTGCACCGCCAACCTGCCGCTGGCGCAATACCGCCAACTGGCGCTCTACGTTGACGATGGCGACCGCGTCCTGCACTGCCCGGTCGCGCTGGACGGGCGTCGCGAAACCGCGCTCATCCTCGGCGTCTGCTACCGCCGTGACGGCATCTGGAAATTCCGCTTCGTTGCCCAGGGCTTTCACGGCGGCTTGCGGCCACTATGCGAACACTTTGGCATTGAAGTCGCCGACGATACCCCCGCCACGACCACTGCACCCGCCACAAAACAGCCAGAGCGCCAACCGCCACCTGCCGCCAAATCACCAGACGACAAGCCGGCGAAACCCCAAAAAACACCCCCGCAAAACCCGCTACACGGCACAGACTGGAGCGAAAGCAACCGCCTCGCCAGCGCAGAACAACACCAGCCGCTGGCCGACTGGCTCGCCGCCAAAAACATCAGTCCGCAGTTCAACCACGCGGCGGTGGATATGCGCGGCTACTATGACGAAGCCGCCGCCCTGCTCGGCAAACACTACCCGCTGCTCAAAGAACTGCTCGGCCAAATGAACTGGGCCTACCGCCACCGCCACCACGGCATCAAACACGACCTGAAAAAATACCCGCCCGCCGACGCGCAGCGCCTGCAAAACCTTTGCCGCACGCTTTACCAAAACACCCTGCTCGCCCGCTGTCACTACCACAAAGGCGACAAAAGCCTGCACATCCAGCTCCAGCAGGCACAACCCGTGCGCCAATTCTTCGGCGGCGGCTGGCTGGAATGGTTTGCCCTCGGCGAGCTGCTACAGCTTGCGGCAAAACGTGGTGCGGACTACCGCTTCTCCTGCGCGCGCAACATAACCATCACCACGGGCGCAGACGAAAAACACGAACTGGACGTGATGTACCTGCCGCTTAACAAAACCCCGCTCGTCATCGAATGCAAAAGCGGCGAATACCGGGGCGCGCTCGACAAACACCTCACCCTGTGCAAACGCCTCGGCCTGCCCGCGAGCCATTACCTCATCCTCGCCACCGACCTTGACGCCGCACAGGCACAAGCGCTGGGCGCGATGTACCCGCTGACCTTCGTCACCCCGCACACCCTGCGCGCGCACTGCCAGCCGTTGCTCTAAAGCCACGCCATGACCCGCATCAACCTCGTCCCGCCGCAGGAGCTCTGCGACCAGCACCTGCTCGCCGAACACCGCGAACTGACGCGCATCCCCAACGCGGTCGCCCGTGGTCGCTACCATCTGCGCGGCCAGCCCGCCGATTACAAACTGGGCGAAGGACACGTCCGTTTCTTTTTCGACAAACTCGCCTTCCTCCAGCGCCGCTATCAGATGCTGCACGAAGAATGCCGCGCCCGCGGCTTCAACGTGCAAAACATCTGGCCGCAAGACCTGCCCACCGACCCGGCGCTGTGGCAGGATTACCAGCCGACCGCCATCGCGCTTGCGACAAACCGCGCCCGCATCGCCGAACGGATGCCGAAAACACCGCGCTTCACCCCGCCAGGCGCAACAAAAAGCCGGGCATCATGCCCGGCCAAAAATGAACCGTCCCCAATTCCATGAATCAGGCGATGGTCACGCTCTTGTCGAGATAAACGTCCTGCACCGCGTGCAGCAGTTCGACGCCTTCGGCGAAAGGTTTTTTGAAGCATTTGCGCCCCAGAATCAGCCCCATGCCGCCCGCGCGTTTGTTGATGACGGCAGTGCGCACCGATTCGGCCTTGTCGCTGGCGCCGCCCGCCGCGCCGCCGGAATTGATGAGGCCGATGCGCCCCATATAACAGTTGGCGAGCTGGTAGCGGCAGAGGTCAATCGGGTGGTCGCTGGTGAGTTTGCTGTAAACGAGGTCGTCGGTGTTGCCGAAGCCGATTTTGCGGTAGCCGTCGTTGTTCACCGCCTGTTTCTGCTTGACGATGTCGGCGCCGATGGTCACGGCGAGGTGATTTGCCTGGCCGGTGAGGTCGGCGGAACTGTGGTAATCCACACCATCGTGCTTGAAGGCGGGATTGCGGGTGTACGCCCAAAGTACGGTGAGCATACCGAGTTCGTGCGCGCGGGCGAAGGCGGCGGAGACTTCCTGAATCTGGCGGCGGCATTCCGGCGCGCCAAAGTAGATGGTGGCACCGACCGCCATCGCGCCGAGGTCAAATGCCTGCTCAACGGTAGCAAACGGTGTCTGGTCGTGCAGCGGCGGCAGAGAGAGCGTTTCGTTGTGGTTAATCTTCACCAAAAACGGGATTTTGTGCGCGTATTTGCGGGCGACGCTGGCGAGGACGCCGTAGGTGGAAGCGACCGCGTTACAACCGCCCTCAATGGCCAGCCGCACAATGTTCTCCGGGTCAAAATACTGCGGATTGACGGCAAACGACGCCCCGGCGGAGTGCTCAACCCCCTGATCGACCGGCAGAATGGAAATGTAGCCGGTACCTGCGAGACGGCCATGATTCAGAATCTGCTGGTAGGAGCGCAGCACCACCGGCGAGCGGTCATTCTGCGCAAAGACGCGGTCAATGTAATCGCTGCCGGGCAGGTACAGCGTTTCCTTCGGGATGGTGGTGCAGTGGTGGTTGAGCAGGGATTCTGCTTCATTACCAAGCAGTTGGCGAATGTCTGACATGATGTTCTCCTGGTGAAAGTGGAGCGGTACGCAAATGCGAACCGCAGCGGCAGTATATACCTCCCATGCAAGAGTGGCGGCGGGAAACGCCCGCAATATACATACACCTTTCCCGCTACCCTGTATGT
>NZ_CALJAH010000356.1 GCF_938028185.1 uncultured Cardiobacterium sp.
GCCCCGTTGCGGGCTTCGCTCTGCGGTCGCCCACCAAACTACCCCCTCCCCCGTGGGGGAGGGTCGGGGTGGGGGCAGCAAACAAGCCGCATTAGCGACGGTACAAATTGTAAACAGCCCCTAACCCCGCCAACATCACCATTGCCCGCCCCACCACAACATCCACCCCGCATGAAAAAAATCACCCTCAACATCGACGACCTCGGCCTCTCGTCCACCGTCAACGAAGCCGTCTGCCGCCTCGCCGAAGCGCGGCGCATCCACTCCGCCAGCCTGATGAGCCTCGGTGAACTGCCGCGCGAAACCCTCGCCCGCCTTGACGCCAGCGACTGCGAACTCGGCCTGCACCTTGACCTCACCGCCTTCGCCGCGCGCGAATACCCCGCCATTGGCGGCAGCCTGAAGCGCATCATCGCCCGCGCCTGGCTGCGCCGCTTTGACCCCGTCGCCCTGCGCGACCTCATCCGCCGCCAGCTTGACCGCTTTGAAGACCTGACCGGACGCGCGCCCACCTTCATTGACGGCCACCAGCACGTCCATCAGTTCCCGCAAATCCGCGAAACCCTGCTGGCCGAAGCCGCCGCACGCTACCGCGACCGCCCGGCGCTGCGCAGCACCCGCCCGATTGACCGCGACCCCAAAGCCCGCCTCATTCACGCCCTTGGCGGACGCCACCTCGACCACCACAGCGACGGCTGGCGCAAAAACCCCTATTTTGGCGGCGTTTACAACTTCAATGCCGACGCGACCGCGCTGCAACAGCACTGGCAACACTGGCTCGCCACCGCACCCGACGGCACCGTCATCATGTGCCATCCCGCCGTGCCGCGCGACGACTGGCAGGACGACATCAAACCCGCGCGCGAGAGCGAGTGGCATTTCCTCACCAGCGACGCTTTCGCCGCCCTGTGGCAGGCGCACAACTGCCAGCCACAACGCTGGGCGGCGTTTGCCGGATAAACCGCCCGCAATCATCATGACGCGCCATGACTGTCTTGGCCAAAATTAGCCATGCTTTGACTAATTAGTCAAAACATGGCTAATTTCATATAATGCTGTACATACAAAGAGATAGCATGAACGCCGACCCGCTTTATTAAAAAACACCTGGCTACCCACTAAACCTTCCCCGCAACCCGGAGCGCCCCATGAAAAACACCGCATTCACGCCCCTTATCGAACACGCCATCCGCGCCCCCTCCGGCCACAACACCCAGCCGTGGCGCTTCACCCTCGGTGCAGACTGCATCACCATCGCCCCCGATTTCAGTAAACGCCTGCCGGTCGTTGACCCCGACAACCGCGAACTCTTTATCAGCCTCGGCTGCGCGGCGGAAAACCTGCGCATCGCCGCCAGCCATCACGGCTACGCGACCACTACCGACATCGCCGCCGACGGCGCGATTACCATCACCCTGCAACAACAGCCCGGCATCATCCCCGACCCGCTCCTTGCACAAATCGCCCGTCGCCAAACCAACCGCGCCACTGCCGATGGCCGCCGCATCCCGCCGTCCGCACTGAACGACATCCTCGCCGCCAGCCAAAGCGCAGGTGTGCAACTGCACGCCTGGGAGAACGGCAGCCCCGCCTTTGCCCGCCTCGGCGCGCTGGTCATGGCGGGCAACACCGCGCAAATGCGCGACCCCGCTTTCAAGCACGAACTGCTGACGTGGATTCGCTACAACCGCAAAGACAGCGAACGCACGCGCGACGGTCTCAGCTACGCGGTGATGGGCGCACCCAACCTGCCGCGCTGGCTCACCGCCCTCATCATCCGCCTCATGCTTAACCCCCGCAGCCAGAACAACAGCGACCGCAAAAAAATCGCCGCCGCCTCGCACCTGCTGCTCATCGCCAGCGACGGCGATAACATCCCGGCGTGGATTGCCACCGGCGGCGTCCTGCAACAGCTGCTGCTGCAACTGACCGCACACGGCATCGCCAGCGCCTGGCTCAACCAACCCTGCGAAGTCGCCGCACTACGCGCCCGCCTCGCCGACGAATGCCCCGGCACACACCCGCAAATCCTGCTCCGCCTCGGCTACGCCGCCCCGCTGCCCTATGCGCTGCGCCGCCCGCTCGCGGAAGTTGTCGCATAGCCTGCACGCGGGAAGTGTGGCATCAGGAAAAGCGGACGTAGCGACTACTTCGTCGGGTGTGTGCCGCAGGCACGCACGCGGAAGTGTGGCATCAAGAAATGCGGACGTAGGGTGGGGCTTGCCCCACCGCTGGCCATCTGCCCTGCGTATAGCCATCCACCGTATGAGGCTTTCGGTGAATGGCTATAACGCCGCCGCTTGGGCGGCGTTCTTTTTGCAAACACGAAATCACATCATTTTGTGGACTTTTACACAAATTTTGTGGATTCGTCGCCATGCTCGCGTTAACATACCGGAAAACCGCATAATTCTTGACCGCGCACGGAGGCGCGCCTGCTGTTTTGCTGCGTCGTGGCGGCAGCGGTTTTTCTGCGCCATCTTTTTGAAACTACACTAAATTTTTTAATTTTTACTGGACTTTTCCGCATCCCGCATTCCATAATGCGCCACGGCAAAATGTGAATTTTGCCGTGATTTTCCGTTAATTCATGAGTGAGGTGTGTATGCAAGAGTCTCCTTCCGCCGCCGCGCCGCGCAAGGCGGGGATTGGCGCGTATATCGCGCTGATTTTTGCGGTGATTTTTTTCTCCGGCATCAGCGTCAGCAAGCCGGTGCAGGACTTCGGCACGGTGATTGCCGAAAAGCTCAATGTCGAGCCGCAAAAGGTGCATGACGTCTTCAGCGTGTTCGATTTCAACACGTTGAACGGCAAGTTTGGCAAGGTTGCCGTGCCGGAAACTGCCGACAAGGCCGCGAGTGGCCACGGTTCGGCGAATTTTTCCGGCCAGGGCGGCGCAGGCGCACGTGATGGTTTCCTGTTTGCCCTGACCTTGATGCCGACGACGCTGTTTGCGATGGGCATCATCGCCGTGCTGGAACATTACGGCGCGCTGGAAGCGATGCGCCGCCTGTTGCAGCGTATTCTGAAGCCGCTGATGGGCATTCCGGGCGATACCGGCCTCGCGATGATTGCCAGTTTCCAAAGCACCGACGCGGGCGCGGCGCTGACCCGCGCGCTCTACGACGAGGGCAAGCTCAACGCACAGGAGCGCGATATTTTCGCGATGTTCCAGTTCAGCGCAGGCGCGCCGATTACCAATTTCCTCTCCTCCGGCGCAGCCCTCCTCGCGCTGACTGCGGCCGCAGCGGTGGCAGGGGGTGAGGCGGAAAAAGTGCCAACCACGATTGGCGCCTGTCTCGCCGTCATCTTCATTTTCAAAGTCATCGGCGCGAACCTGATGCGCTTTTATCTGCGCCTCGCCGCCCGTAAAGAAGAAGGAGCGCCGTCATGAGTGAAATGCAAGAAAAACCAATGCTGACTGATGTTTTCGTCAGCGGCGTCAAGCGCGGCTGGGGCATCGCCACCGGCAGCATGTTGCCCAACGTGCTGATGGCCTTCATCCTCATCTACGTCCTCAAACTCACCGGCATTCTCGATCTGATCGGCACGGTCTGCGGCCCGGTGATGAAGGTCTTTGGCCTGCCCGGCGAGGCGCTGATGGTGCTGCTCGCCGCCTGGCTGTCCATGGGTGGCGGCGTGGGCGTCGCCTCCAGCCTATTTGCCGCCGGCAGCCTCAGCCTGCATGACATCGCCGTCCTCGCCCCGGCGATGTACCTCATGGGCTCGCAGGTGCAATACATCGGGCGGCTGCTCGGTGTCGTCGGCACCCCCGGCAAATACATTCCGGTGATGGTGCTGATCTCCATCATCAACGCCCTGCTGGCGCTACTCGTCATGCAAATCATCGTTTAGGAGCAATGCCATGAAAAAAGAAACCTTTTTGGAGCATCTGAAACCCTTCATCAATACCGACTGCGGCAGCTACCAGCCGGCCGGTGTCGGCAAAATCGCCGACATGCTCACCGAAAAATACACCGCGCTCGGCGGCTGGCACATCAAACGGCAGCACCTGCACGACGAAGTTGGCCCCGGCCTGCTAATTACCAACCGCGAAAATCCCGACCACTACGACGTACTGCTCGTCGGCCACATTGACACCGTCTTCCCCGAAGGCACTGCCGCCGCACGGCCGTTCAAGGTGGAAGGAGACCGCGCTTACGGCCCCGGCGTTGCCGACATGAAAAACGGCGTCATCACCATCTACGCCGCGCTGTCCGAACTGGACCCGGCGGTGCGCGACAAACTCTCCATCGGCATCCTGCACAACCCGGACGAAGAAATCGGCTCCATCCACTCCGACCCGTGGCTGCTGGCGGAAGCGAAAAAAGCCGACCGCGTACTCGTCTGCGAATCGGCGCGCGCCGACGGCTCGCTGGTGAACCGCCGCAAAGGTAATGCCACCTTCATCATCACCTACCACGGCGTCGCCTCGCACGCCGGTAACGACCCGG
>NZ_CALJAH010000357.1 GCF_938028185.1 uncultured Cardiobacterium sp.
CGACGTCAATGCCCGCCTTGCGCCCGGCGTCGCAGGTCATTTTCATCAGGCGCAGTACGGCGGGGTGCAGGCCGTCATAGAGGACGCTGATTTTGGTGTTGCCACGGTCAACGGCGAGGGTGTATTGGGTCAGGTCGTTGGTGCCGATGCTGAAGAAGGCGGCTTCTTTGGCGAGCTGTTCAGCAATCAGCGCAGATGCCGGGGTTTCGATCATGATGCCGACTTTGAGGTGCGGGTTGTGGTTGCGCCCTTCGGCTTCGAGTTTGACGGATTGTTCGGCGATTTGTTGTTTGACCCAGCGCAGTTCGTCGAGGCTGATGATCATCGGGATCATCACCCACAGGTCGCCGTAGGCGGCGGCGCGGATGGCGGCGCGGATTTGGCTCAGGAAGACTTCGGGGTTGTCTTTGTAGAGGCGGACGCCGCGCCAGCCAAGGAAGGGGTTTTCTTCTTTGGGGAAGTTGAGGTAGGAGAGCGGTTTGTCGCCACCGATGTCCAAGAGGCGCAGGATGACGGTTTTGCCTTTCATGTGTTCGACGACTTTGCGGTAGATGGCGTATTGCTGGTCTTCGCTCGGTGCCTGTTTGCTTTCCATGAAGAGGAATTCGCTGCGGAAGAGGCCGATGCCTTCGCTGCCGTTTTCGTCGATGAGGTGCAGGTCGTTCGGTGAGCCGATGTTGCTGTAAAGCGCGAAGGTTTTGCCGTCTTCGGTGGTCGCCGGTTTGCCGTGCAGTTTGGCGTATTCGGCTTTTTGTGCGTCTTGCTGGGCTTTTTTCTCGGTGTAGATTTTGCGCGTTTTGTCGTCCGGGTCGAGGATGAGGTTGCCGGTGTCGCCGTCAAGCAGCGCGGTGATGCCGCTTTGGACTTCGTTCATGATGTTGCGCATCCCCATGACGGCCGGCATGCCGAGGTTGCGCGCGAGGATGGCGACGTGGCTGGTGAGGCCGCCGTGTTCGAGGACGAAGCCGCGCACTTTTTCGATGTCCAGTTGTGCGGTCTCGGACGGGGTGAGGTCTTCGGCGAAGATGACGCTGTCCGGCGGTGCGCTGGCAAGGGAGGCGAACGGCAGGCCGTTTAAGGCGAGGAGGAGGTTGTTTTGCAGGTCTTCAAATTCGGCGGCGCGTTCGCGCAGGTATTCGTCTTCGAGCGCGCGCATGTTGGCGGCGACCTGGTCGAGGTATTCTTTGACGGCGGCGGTGGCGGTTTTGTGTTCGTCACGGATGAGCGCCTGGATGTCGTTGTCGAGTTCTTCGTCGGCGAGCAGTTCGCGGTGGCTTTCAAAGATGGCGGCTTCGTGTTCGCCCTGTTTTTCGAGGACGCGGTTGTAGAGGCCTTCGAGGTGGGCATCGACTTTGGCCTGGGCGTTTCTGAAGGCGCGGTATTCGTTTTTGACTTCGGCGTCGCTGATGGTGCGGGTGTCGATGTTCGGGGTTTGCGGGCGGAAGATCCAGGCTTGGCCGATGGCGATGCCGGGGGAGGCGGCGAGTCCTTCGTAGTTTTTCATGAGGTGCTCCTCTAGGGTTGGCGGTGTGTTGCCGCAGCCGCTGCCCGCTGCGGCGGTATGTTTGAGCCTGTTCTTCGGAACAGGCTCAGGGGGAGGCGGGTTATTCCGCGAGGTTGGTGATGTAGTCGGCGAGTTTGGCAAGCGCATCGGCTTCGTCGGCGCCGTCGGTTTTCAGCACGAGCTGGTCGCCTTTGCTGAGCCCTGCCTGGAGCAGTTTCATCAGCGATTTGCCGTTGTATTCGTTGCCGTCTTTGACGATGGTCACGCTGGCTTCAAAGCCTTTGGCGAGCTGGACGAAGTCTTTGGCCGGGCGGGCGTGCAGGCCTGACGGGTTGTTGAGGGTGAGGTTTTTTTCTTGCATGGTTACAGTCCTTCTTCTGTTGCGGGTGGGGGTGGCTGTTTGCGCGTGTATGTGCTCAGGCTGCCGATGCCGTCGCGGGCGGCGGGCAGCAGGTCGGCCACCAGTTTGCGCACGTCGCCGCAGTGGTCTTTTTCAAGGACGGCTTCGACGAGCATATGCAGTGTGGTGCCATAGACGACGTCGAGGTTTTCCCTGCTGCTGGCGAGCAGGGCGGCTTGCCGGAAAGGCGCGCCGCCAATGATGTCGGTAAAGATAACCACGCCGTCATTCTCATATATTTTTAGTATTTTTGCCAGTTTCTCACCCAGGGTTTCCGGGGTGTCGCCTTCGCGGAAATCCACGGCGTGAATGTCTTTGGCGCCGCCCGCGATGAGGTTGAGTGCGCTGTGGATGCCGCTGGCAAACTGGCCGTGGCCGGTGATGATGAGGGCGGTCATGTCAGCCCTTCAGTCCCATGCGTTCGGCGAGGACGGCGGGGTCGATGATGTCAATGTCGAAGTATTTTTTGACCAGCACCGGCAGGCCGATGCAGAAGAGGCCAAAGATGATTGTCCACAGCACGAGTTTCAGGGTGGAGGTGCCTTTTTTGATGCGCCAGAGGATGAACAGTGTCCACAGGAGCGGCAGCAGTTTCGGCATGATCGGGTCGATCAGGTCTTTTTGCAGGCTGTACACGAAGGGTTTTTCTACGCCTTCAACGTGGCGCACGAGTTGCAGGCCGGATTCGAGGCGGACGTAGCTCGCGGTCATGGCGCCGATGACGGTGATGCCGACGATGGAGGCGGCGTGGCTCAGTTTGCGCGTCTGCTCTTTGAGGTTGGCGATGGCGGAGACGCCCATTTTGTAGCCGTAGTTGGCGAGACCAAAACGCAACGCGAAGTGGACGGCGTTGAAGGCGACGAGGAAGAAGATGGGGCCTAACCATGAGCCGGTGAGCGAGAAGGAGGCGCCGACGCCGCCGCAGATGGAGAGCAGGGTCAGCCAGAAGACGGCATCGCCGATACCGCCGCCCGGCCCCATCGTCGAGACTTTGATGGCACGGATGGTGGAGATGTTTTCTTTCGCCTCTTCCATCGAGACGACAAGGCCGGAGATGAAGGTGACGAGGAAGGGGTGGGTGTTGAAGAACTCAAGGTGCATCCGCATTGAGTGGCGCAGGTCGTCCGGGTTTTTGTGGATTTTGCGCAGTGCGGGGAGGATGGTGTAGAGCCAGCCGTTGGCCTGCATCCGTTCGTAGTTGAAGGAGGCTTGCAGGAAGAGCGAGCGCCACGCCATGCGGTGCAGGTCTTTACGGGTGATGACTTTTGGGGTGGCCTGGTCTTGATAGACGTCGTAGTTTTCGGTACTCATGGCTTAAATTCCTTCTTCTTCTTGCGGGGCGGCGGATTTGGCGGGCTGGCTGTCGCGGATGAAGTATTCGATCAGCGCGAAGGCGGTGCCGATGAGGGCGATGGCGAGCAGCGGCTGGTTGAGGTAGGCGGCGAGGACGAAGCCGAGGATGAAGTAGGCGATGTATTCCTTGCGCAGCATGATGTTGAGCAGGATGCCGAAGCCGATGGCGGGCATCAGGCCGCCTGCCATGTTGAGGCCTTCGGAAATCCACTTCGGCACGAATTGCACGTATTCTGCCGCTTTGGCCGCGCCGAAATAGACCACGCCAAAGGCGACGATGGAGTAGAAGCAGAACAATATCGCCATGCCGAGATAGTTCAGGCGGGCGATGCCGCCGAAATTGAGCGTGTCGGCGTAGTGGTCAGCTTTCTTCATCAGCGGCGAGAAGGCGGTGAAGAGGAAGGTGATGCAGACTTGCACGAAGATGGCGAAGGGGATGGCGACCGCTATCGCTTCTTGCGCGCTCTTGCCGGTGGCGATGACGAAGGCGGTGCCGATGATGCCGCCCATGACGACGTTCGGCGGCTGCGCACCCGCCAGCGGCACCAGCCCCATCCACATCAGCTCAAAAGAGGCACCGGCGACGAGACCCGCCTGCGGGTCGCCCATGAGGATGCCGACGACAGGCCCGGCGATAATCGGGCGGTGGATGTGGGTGAGGACGTTAAAGAGGTCGATGCCTGCGATGCCGGCGAAGATGGCGACCATCAGCGCTTGCGCGAGGGTGACTTGATGGATGACTTCCATCGCGGTGGTTTCCATGATTGGCTCCTAAAGGATTAAAGAAAGGATGGGTTTTTTCGCTTCGTCCGGTGTGCCCTGCGCGGTGCAGGCAACGCCGAGGGATTCCAGCTCCTGAAAGCAGCGGATGTCGTCATCAGTTACGCTGATGACCTTGCTCACCTGCTTCTTGCCTTCGGCAAAGTGGAGGTTGCCGACGTTGATTACCTTGATGGGCACGCCGCCCTTGATGAGGGTGAGCGCGTTCTGCGGGGTGCGCACGACGAGGAAGATTTTTTGGCTCGGCGCCGCCTTGTGGATGACGTCGATGGTTTTTTGCAGGGTGAAGAAGCGCGCGCCAACGTTGCCGGTGAGCGCCATTTCCATCAGGTTTTGCTGTACCGGGTCGGCGGCGATTTCATCATCGGCGACGACGACGAGGTTGGCACCAAGCCAGTTGGTCCAGGTCATGCCAACC
>NZ_CALJAH010000358.1 GCF_938028185.1 uncultured Cardiobacterium sp.
CCTCACCCCAAGGGAGGGGCTTATCTGCCGAATTGTAAACAGCTCCTAGCCGCGCAGTGCGGCTAGGATGGCATCAACGGTCACCTTGGCGTCGCCGAAGCACATTACGCTGTTTTCGTTGAAAAACAGCGGGTTCTGCACGCCCGCGTAGCCGGTGTTCATCGAGCGTTTGAAGACGACGACGTTCGCCGCTTTCCATACTTCCAGCACCGGCATTCCGGCGATGGGTGAGTGCGGGTCGGTTTGTGCGGCGGGATTGACGGTGTCGTTCGCGCCGATGACCAGCACCACGTCGGTTTCCGGGAAGTCTTCGTTGATTTCGTCCATTTCCAGCACGATGTCGTACGGCACTTTCGCCTCGGCGAGCAGCACGTTCATGTGACCGGGCAGGCGTCCGGCGACGGGGTGGATGCCGAAGCGCACGTTCACGCCCTGTTTGCGCAACAGTTCGGTGATTTCGGCGACCGGGTATTGCGCTTGCGCGACCGCCATGCCGTATCCGGGGGTGATGATGACGCTGTGCGCGTTTTTCAGCATTTCGGCGACGTCTGCTGGCTGCACTTCGCGGTATTCGCCGACTTCTTCGCTGCCGCCCGCACTGCTGCCGTCCGTGCCGAAGCCGCCGGCGATGACGGAGATGAAGGAGCGGTTCATCGCGCGGCACATGATGTAGGAGAGGATGGCACCGCTACTGCCGACCAGCGCGCCGGTGACGATGAGCAGGTCGTTGGAGAGCATGAAGCCTGCCGCAGCGGCTGCCCAGCCGGAGTAGGAGTTGAGCATGGAGACGACCACCGGCATATCCGCGCCGCCGATGGAGGCGACCAAATGCCAGCCGAAGGCGAGCGCAATCAGCGTCATCAGGGTGAGCGCGGCGATGGCAGCGGCGCTGCTCGCGCCGTTGCTGATGACCATTGCCGCTTCGGGTTTGCCGTTTACGAGGCGGTAGAGGGTTTCGACGGTTTCGTGCGGGTTGCTGCTTTTGAGGAAGACGACGAGCAGGATGAGCGAGGCGACGAGGGCGGCGAGGTTCAGTTTGTGTTTGCCCGGCAGTTGCAGCGGTTTGCTGCTGATTTTGCCGTTGAGTTTGCCGAAGGCGACGAGCGAGCCGGTAAAGGTTACCGCGCCGATGAAGACGCCGACGAAGACTTCAACGAGGTGGATGGTGTGCATTTCCGGGGCGACGTCGCCGGGGGCGGCGTAGCTGCTGATGCCGACGAGGACTGCGGCGAGGCCGACGAAGCTGTGCAGGAGTGCTATCAGTTCGGGCATTTGCGTCATTTCGACTTTGTGCGCCTTGTGGATGCCGAAGGCTGCGCCAATCACCATCGCAAGGATGATGTAGCCCAGTCCGGCGCTGTCGCTGTAGAGGGTAGCGACAAGGGCGATGGCCATGCCGATGATGCCGTAGAGGTTGCCGTTTTTCGCGCTTTCCTGCCGCGACAGTCCCGCAAGCGAGAAGATGAAGAAGATGGCGGCGACGATGTAGGCGGCGGTGACGAGTCCGTGATTCATGGGGTTTCTCTGTTGTGGTTAAGGGGGGAATCTGTTGTCGGACGGCGGTGTCCGCGCAGTTGTTCGGCGTTCAGCCTTTTCGGAACATATTGAGCATCCGCCGCGTGACGTAGAAGCCGCCGAAGATGTTGATGCTGGCGATGAGCACCGCGACGAAGGCGAGCGCGGAGACGAAGCCGTTGCCGTGGCCGATTTGCAGCAGTGCGCCAACGACGATGATGCCGGAGATGGCGTTGGTCACCGACATCAGCGGGGTGTGCAGCGAGTGGCTGACGTTCCAGACGACGTAGTAGCCGATGACGCAGGCCAGCACGAAGACGATGAAGTGGTTGAGGAAGGCGGCAGGCGCAACCGCACCAACCCAGAGGATGAGCGCAGCACCAATAGCGGCAGGCGCGAGGCGTTTCCACAGCGGCGCGGGTTTCGGCGCTTCTTTGGCCACTTCGGCGGGTTTTGTCTGCTGCGGCGCGGCGGAGACTTGTATCGGCGGCGGCGGGAAGGTGATGTCGCCGTCGCGGGTGACGGTCATGTTGCGGATGATGACGTCGTCGAAGTCGAGGGTGATTGCGCCGTCCTTGTTCGGCGAGAGCAGTTTGGCGAGGTTGACGAGGTTGGTGGCGTAGAGTTGCGAGGACTGCCCGGCGAGGCGGTTCGCCATGTCGGTGTAGCCGATGATTTTGACGCCGTTGTCGGTGATAAACAGCTCGCCCGGTTTGGTCACTTCGCAGTTGCCGCCGGTCGCCGCCGCCAGGTCAACGATGACGGAGCCGGGTTTCATGCTGGCGACCATCTCGGCGGTAATCAGTTTCGGCGCGGGTTTGCCGGGAATGGCGGCGGTGGTGATGATGATGTCCACCTCACGCGCCTGTTCGGCAAAGAGTTTCATCTCGGCAGCGATAAATTCTTCGCTCATGACTTTGGCGTAGCCGTCGCCGCTGCCGCCGGATTCTTGCGGGAAGTCGAGTTTGAGGAATTTGCCGCCCATCGATTCGATTTGTTCGGCGACTTCGAGGCGGGTATCAAACGCCTTGACGACGGCGCCGAGCGCGTTCGCCGTGCCAATCGCCGCCAGTCCGGCGACGCCTGCGCCGATGATGAGCACTTGCGCGGGCGGGACTTTGCCGGCGGCGGTAATCTGCCCGGTGAAGAAGCGGCCAAAGGCGTTCGCCGCTTCAATGACGGCGCGATAGCCGCTGATGTTCGCCATCGAAGACAAGGCGTCCAGCGCCTGCGCGCGCGAGATGCGCGGCACCATGTCCATCGCCAGCACGTTCACTTTTTTCGCGGCCAGTTCTTTGACCAGCTCCGGGTTCTGCGCCGGCCAGAGGAAGCTGACCAGGGTTTGTCCGGCGGTGAGGCGGGCGATTTCGGCGGCGTTCGGCGCGTTTACCTTGTAAATCAGCGGGCATTGCCAGACGGCAGCCGCATCGGCCAGGGTTGCGCCTGCGGCCTCATAAGCGGCATCGGCAAGGCTTGCGCCCTGTCCGGCGCCACGTTCAACCACCACGGCAAAGCCGAGTTTTTGCAGTTGGGCAACGGTCGCGGGGGTGCAGGCAACGCGGGTTTCGCCAGCGAGGGTTTCTTTGGGGATGCCTATGTTCATCGTCTTGTCCTTTTGTGTGGGTAACGGGAAGCCCCGCAGGCGGGGCGGGAAGGCGGTTATGATACAGGAAAGGCGCTGATGGCGGGCGGGCGTCCCGGTTCGCGCATATAAAAAAACCGCCCCGAAGGGCGGTTTTTTTATGGCGTTCTGCGATGTCTCAGTGTACCTGGCTGCCAATCACGCCGCCGAGGGCTGCGCCGCCAAGGATGGCACCGGTGTCGCCACCGATCATGCTGCCCGCCGCACCACCAACTGCCGCACCGATGGCGGTGTTGCGCTGGGTGGTGTTCAGGCCATTACAGGCGGCGAGGGATGCGCCGAGGGCGAGCAGTAGGGCAGTTTTGCCAATTACGGTTTTCATGGTTTTCTCCTGTGAGTCAGCACTTTTGTGCGCGCGCAGTATGGCATAGCCGCGGCGTTTTCCGCCTGTACAAAGCCTTACTGTACGGCAATTGCGCTTATTGTTTGTCCACGGCATCCAGTTGTTGTTGGGTGTGTTCTACGCCCGCTTCCAGTTCTTTTTTCGCCTTGTTGACGGTTTTGTCCTGGTACTGGAGCATCGGGTTGTCCTGGCGTGCGCTGGATTCGGGTGTGGTCACGGTTTTCGGCTTGTTGTCGTCGCAGGCAGTGAGGGCTGCGGCAAAGCCGAGCAGGATGAGAGCGGTTTTTTGCATGGTGTTCTCCGGTGGATTGGGAAAGGTCATTCGCCGCCGTGGCGGAAGGCGCGGATTTGGCGACGGTCGCGTTTGTCCGGGCGGCGGTCAGGGTAGTGGACGAGGTCGCGCGCGGCTTGTTGTTGCGCGTGCAGCTCGGCGCGGCGGGCGATGCTGTCGGCGGTTTCGCTGTAGTACGTCTGCGCGATACTCGCCGAGACCCGTTTGGCGGCGCAGTGTTCGACGAGGACGTCCCAGATTTGTTCGCCGTGTTTGTCGATGTGCAGCCGGTCGCCGTGTTTCAGGGCGCGTGCCGGTTTGGCGCGCTGCTCGTTGACGAGGACCTGGCCATTTTCAATCGCCGCCTTGGCCAGCGCGCGGGTTTTGTAGAAGCGCGCCGCCCACAGCCATTGGTCGAGGCGGACGCTGTCGGTGTCGTTCATGTTGCGGTTTCTGCGCTGTTTTCGCTTTCTTCCGCCGGGCTTTCTTTGCTGTGCAGGTTGATGTTGAGTTCGAGCATTTCGGTTTCGCCCTTGCGCGAGATGTCGGCGCTGATGTCCGCCAGGTCAATGGCGAAGTATTTTTTCACGACTTCAAGGATTTCCTGCTTCATGGTTTCGAGGAATTGCGGCTGGCTGCCTTGGCTGCGGCGGTGGGCGACAATAATTTGTAGGCGCTCTTTCGCCATCGCCGCCGAGTTGTTGGGGCGGTTTTTTTTGAAGAAGTTGAACAGGCTCATGCTTTAGCCTCCAAAGAGTTTGGAAAAGATGCCTTTGCGTTTGGCATCGAGGAAACGGTGTGGCAGATCCTTGCCGAGGAAGCGTTCGACCAGGTCGGAGTAGGCCTGTCCTGCCTGGCTGTCGGGCAGGAGGATGACCGGTTCGCCCTGGTTGGAGGCGGTAAGCACGGTTTCGGATTCGGGAATGACGCCGAGCAGTTTGATGGAGAGGATTTCGATGATGTCTTCCACCGAGAGCATTTCCTGCTGTTGCACCCGTTCCGGGTTGTAGCGGGTGATGACGAGATGCTCGGTGACGGGGTCTTCACCCCGCTCGGCGCGACGCGATTTGCTGGCGAGGATGCCGAGGATGCGGTCGGAGTCGCGCACCGAGGAGACTTCGGGGTTGGTGGTGATGATGGCGTCGTCGGCGTAGTAGAGCGCCATCAGCGCCCCCTGCTCAATCCCGGCGGGGCTGTCGCAGATGATGTAGTCAAATTCCATCGTTTTGAGGTCGTCGATGACTTTGCCGACGCCTTCTTTGGTGAGCGCGTCCTTGTCGCGGGTTTGCGAGGCGGCGAGGGTATAGAGGTTTTCGACGCGCTTGTCCTTGATGAGTGCCTGATGCAGGTTGGCTTCGCCGTTGATGACGTTGACGAAGTCATACACGACGCGACGCTCGACGCCCATGATGAGGTCGAGGTTGCGCAGGCCGACATCGAAGTCGATGACGCAGGTTTTGAAGCCCTTGAGGGCGAAGCCGCAGGCGATGCTGGCGCTGGTCGTGGTCTTCCCTACTCCGCCTTTGCCTGAGGTTACTACGATGACTCTACTCATGTTTTTTATCTCTTGAGGATTTGTGGCCGGGCATTATAGCGGTGATGTGCTATACCGACACGATTTGCATACTTTCATCAGGATTGAGGCTGATGAAGACATTTTTGCGCACGGGATTGGCTTGCAGTTGTTCCTTGTCCTGATAGAAACCGGCGATGGAGACGAGTTCGGCGTCCAGTTCGTGACAATAAATATGGGCGGCGAGGTTGTGCTGTCCCCCGGCGAAGGCGCGACCGCGAAGAATGCCATGCACGGTAATGTTGCCGTCGGCGTAGATTTCCGCGCCGGAGCTGACCGTGCCGACGATAATCAGGTCGCTGTTGGCGGCGATAACGCGCTGGCCGGAGCGGATGTTGTGGCGAATGACCCGGGTTGGCGCCAGTTTGGGCGCGGGGGGCGGTGGTGGCGGCGCGGGTTCTTCGCTTTTCTCAACCTTTTTTGCCTCGACGCTGGTGCGCACTTCCGCCAGTCCGGCGGCGATGAGCGCGCTGCGTTCCACCGGCGCGCCGCAGACGCCAACCAGACCGAGCTTGTGCCGTTCAAAAATCCGTTTCAGCGTTTTCAGCCATTTGGTATCCGGCTTGAACCCTTCCAGCGCGGAAAAATCGGCGACCAGCGGTTGCGTCGTAAAAAAATCGGGCGGCACCTGCGCGATTTTCTCGCTCAGGGCAACATCAATCTGCGCCGTATCGGCATCTTGCAGCAGGACGGCGGTGACGCTGACACTGCGGCCTTTGAAAGGAAGGGGATCGCTCATGGTTTTGCTGACAATTCGTTGAAAAAGCGGCATGATAAAGTTTTCAAACAGGGCGCTCAAGGCGCATGAACCCCATGAACCCCATCCACGACACACTGGCACAACTCGTCGCCTTCCCCAGCATATCCGGCAGCGACATGGGCGCGCTGCTCGACTGGACAACCGCCCAACTCGCGCCCCACGCCAGCCATTGCCAACGCCTGCCCAAAACGGATAACTGCAACGAGGCGCTGCTCATCCGCATTGGCGACGGCACGGGTGGCATCGTCCTCGCCGGACACCTTGACGTCGTCCCCGTCGCCGGACAACCGTGGACGGGCGACCCCTTCACCCTGCGCGCAGAAGGCAGCCGCTACTACGGGCGTGGCGTCTGCGACATGAAAGGCTTCTTCGCCTGTGCGCTCGCCGCCATCGCCCAACTGCCGCCGCTGCGCGCGCCGCTCTGGCTCGCCATCAGCACCGACGAAGAAATCGGCTGCTGCTCTGCGCCCCGCCTCGCCGCAGCCTTGCAACAACACGGCGCGGGCGACGCCTGGGTCTGGGTCGGCGAACCGACGCTGATGCAGCCGGTAGTCGCGCACAAAGGCATCACCAACCTGCGCAGCACCCTGCACGGCCAGGCCGCGCACAGCAGCCAAATCGGCCACCAGGGCGCATCCGCCATTCACGCCGCCGCGCACCTTGTCGCCGCCATCGAAAACACCATGCGCGAACTGCAAGCCGAAGGCCGCCTCGACCCACACTTTGACGTGCCGCACAGCACCCTGCACGTCGGCAAAATCGCGGGCGGCACGGCAGTGAACATCATCGCCGACCGTTGCCAAATAGACTGGGAAATCCGCCACCTGCCCGGCGATAACTACGACACCATCCGCGCCCGCATCGACGCCGCCGCCCGTGCGCTGGAAACCCGCTACCCCGGCCTGAGCATTGATACCGTACCGACCACCGCCACCGTCGCCGCCCTGCAAGACCGCGACAACACCGACTGGCTGACGCTGCTCGCCGCCCACCTGCCCGGCGCCAATAAACAACACGTCGCCTACGCCACCGAAGCGGGCGCCTACCAACAGGCAGGTTTCCCCACCCTCATCTGCGGTCCCGGCAGCATCCGCCAGGCACACCAGGCCGACGAATGGATTGAGACGGCGCAGTTGCGCCAATGCGCCGCCGCATTGCGCGCCGTCATCGCCGCCCGCTGCACATAAAAAAAGCCGCTTCAAGAGAAGCGGCAAACATTTCAGGTACATATAATAAATTAGAGGCGCCGATTATACACAACGCCACACAAAAATGACGGAAAAATTACCCAAAACCCAACCCGCTAACCCGGAGACAACCATGACAACCCGCAGCCTGCTCGCCGACATCGGCGGCACCAACGCCCGCTTCGCCCTCTACGACGACAGCGGCATCCACACCATCCAAACCCTGGCCACCGCCGACTACCCCACCCTGCAAGACGCCATCCGCGCCTACCTGCACCGCCAAAACGAGACAGTCGCGCAAGCCGCCATCGCCATCGCCAACCCCATTACCGGCGACCACATCCAGATGACCAACCACCACTGGAGCTTCACCATCAGCGCGCTACAACGCGAACTGCACCTCGAAAAACTGCGCGTCATCAACGACTTCACCGCGCAAGCGCTTGCCATCCCCCGCCTCGCCGACAGCGAAAAACGCATCGTGCGCAGCGGCAATGCCGTCGCCAATACCCCGATTGCCGTCATCGGCCCCGGTACCGGCCTCGGCGTCTCCGCCCTCATCCCGGACGGCCACGGCGGCTGGATAGCGCTCGCCAGCGAAGGCGGCCACGTCAGCTTCGCCCCGCGCGACGACGCTGAGCTCGCCATCTGGCAATACGCGCGTGCGCGGCACGGCCACATCTCCGCCGAACGCCTGATTAACGGCGCCGGACTGACCCTCATCAACAACGCCCTCGCCGACCGCGAAGAAAACCGCAGTCCCGCCGCCATCACCGCCGCTGCACTGGCGGGCGAAGCGCGCGCACGGGCGGTACTGGATCACTTCACCTCCTTTCTGGCAAGTGTTGCCGCCGACCTCGTCCTGACCCTGGGCGCGCGTGGCGGCGTGTACCTCTGCGGCGGCATCCTGCCGCGCATCGCCGACTACCTCATCAATGAAAGCCCGTTCAACACGCGCTTCACCGACAAAGGCCGCTTCACCGCCTACCTTGGCGCTGTCCCCGTCTGGCTCGTCACCGCCAAAAACCCCGGCCTGACCGGCGCCGCCGCCGCGCTGGATAACTAGGCGCTGTTTACAATTTAGACCTCCCTCCTCCGCAGGGCGAAACCCGCAGCGGGCGGTTCCGTACGTAGGGTGTGTGGCGGCGTAGCCGACA
>NZ_CALJAH010000359.1 GCF_938028185.1 uncultured Cardiobacterium sp.
GGAAATATTCATTGGCGCAGGAGGAATAATCAGCCTAATGACAAAACTAAAATGATTGGTCAAGTTGCTGAACATATCGTTTGTTACGCAAAAAATAGTCGCGCTTATAAAGAAGCTGGTGTTGGTAAAATCGGACTAACCGGAACGTTCTCGAATCCAGATAATGATCCACGCGGCGATTGGGCTACGAAACCTTGGAAAGTAGGTTCCGATCAATCCGGCAGTAGATATTTAATCACTACACCAACTGGAAAAATATATAATGAAGAATGGATGGGTGATGAAGATAATTTCAAAAATCTTTTGAATGATAAAAGAATAATCTTTCCTGATAATGGCAATGGGTCACCGCGAAAAAAATACTATCGCACAGAACGCGAAGAAGAGGGGCAATGTGCAACAAACTGGTGGCCTCATGAGCAGTTTGGTCATAACCAAGGTGCCAATGCATTACTTGAATCACTATTTAATAAAAAAAATGTTTTTAGCAATCCCAAGCCTATTGAACTTATTGATGGAATCCTTAATGTTGGAAATGTTAAATCTCAAGATATTATTATGGATTTCTTCGCAGGTTCTGGCACAACTGGCCATGCTGTTATGGCACAGAACGCTGCAGATGGTGGAACACGCCGCTATGTGTTAGTTCAGTTTCCGGAAGACCTAGAAATTATTTGGGAGAATGCAACAGGATCCGCCAAAAAAACTGCCAAGAATGCCATTGAGTATTTAGAAAAATTAGGACGGCCACCTACCATCGCCGAAATCACCAAAGAACGTCTGCGTCGTGCCGGCGACAAACTCAAAGCGGAAAATCCCGACTGGCAGGGTGATACCGGTTTCCGCGTTTTCAAACTCGATACATCGAACATCCGCGCCTGGAACCCGCAGCCGGAAAACCTGCAGGATGCTTTATTGGATTACCAGAACAACCTGCGCGCCGGGCGCAGCGAGACCGACGTTCTCTACGAGCTGCTGCTCAAACTGGGGCTGGATTTGTGCGTCCCCATTGAGACGCGCGACATCGCAAATCTTACGGTGTACGCCGTCGGTGGTGGTGTGCTGCTCGCGTGTCTTGCTGAAGCAATCAGCCGCGAGCAGGCCGAGCCGCTGGCATTGGGCATCGCCGCCTGGCACAAGGAACTGGCACCCGCCGGTGACAGCACCTGCGTTTTCCGCGACAACGCCTTTGCCGATGACGCCACCAAAACCAACCTCAGCGCCATTCTGGAACAGCACGGCATCTCTAACGTGCGCAGCCTGTAGGAGCGTCTCGCCATGCAAATTACCCGGATTAACCTGAAAAACTGGCGCAACTTCCGCACGCTGGATGTTCCCCTGCGCGACGTTTCCTACATTCTTGGGCCAAACGCCTCCGGCAAGTCCAACCTACTGGATGTGTTCCGCTTTCTGCGCGATGTGAGCAAGCCGACCGGCGGCGGACTGCAAGCGGCTATTCTCGCCAGGGGCGGCATCAGCAAGCTGCGTTGCCTGCACGCCCGCAACGATACGGAGGTGTGTATTGACGTGGAGCTGACAGAATCGCCCGATAGTGATGCTGTCGCCGACTGGCGCTATGTTCTGGGTTTCAAGCGCGAGCCCAGGGGGTTGCAACGCATTCTGGTATCCAGAGAGGAGGTCTGGCAGAAAGGCAAAAAACTCTTCTCTCGCCCTGACGCGCAAGACAGGGTGGATTCCATGCTGCTGACACAAACCCGCCTGGAACAGATTGCCGCCAATTCCAGCTTTCGTGTGCTCGCGGATTTTTTTGGCGCGATTACCTATCTGCACCTGGTGCCGCAACTGTTGAAGTTTGCCGACCACCTCGGCGGGCGTGTGTTGGAAAATGACCCATTCGGCCAGGCATTTCTGGAGCGTATTGCCAAAACACCGGAACGCACCCGCTCTTCCCGTCTGAAAAAAATCAGCGAAGCGCTCAAAGTGGCGGTGCCGCAATTCAAGGATTTGCGCTTCGTCAAGGATGACTCCGGCCATCCCCATCTGGAAGCACAGTATGCCCACTATCGCCCCAAGGCGGGCTGGCAGTCGGAGGAGCATTTTTCCGACGGCACGCTGCGGCTGCTCGGTCTGTTGTGGTCTTTGCTGGACAGCAATGCCATGCTGCTGCTGGAAGAACCGGAAATTTCGCTGAATGATGCCGTCGTGCGGGAAATTCCGCTGATTATCGAGCGATTGCAAAGGAACAAGAAACCCCGGCGGCAGGTCATCATAAGCACACACAGCGAGGCGTTATTGAGCAATCCGGGCATTGACGGGCGCGGCGTCATTTTGCTGGAAACCACGCCAGACGGCTCTACTGCACGAACCGTACAAGGCGATGAGCAGTCGGCGCTGGAAGCCGGGCTGTCCGTGGCAGAAGTTATGCTGCCCAAAACCCGCCCGGAATCGGTTGGCCAACTCAGCTTGTGGGAATAGGGCTAATGTCTGTTGTCCTTGCGACTGAAGACGCGCTGAGCGAGGCAGTAGGCCTGCGTCTGCTCCGTGAGCATGACATTCTGGTACGCACACCGCCCACGCTTGTACGCAAAAACGGCGCTGGTTATCTGCGCGCCAGAATGAATAACTGGAAGAAAATAGCAGCACGTCAAATCGTCCTGCTGATTACGGATCTGGACGATGTACCCTGCCCGTTACAACTGCGGGCGGACTGGCTTGGCACCAACCAGACCTGCCCCGCCAACCTGCTCTTTCGTATCGCCGAGCGAGAAGTGGAAGCCTGGCTTTTGGCAGATCACCAAGCGATGACGCAGCTCATGGGTAAAAAAGTGAAACTGCCAGATGCGCCGGATGCCTTGCCCGATCCCAAGCAATTTTTGCTGAAACAGGCGAAAAACGCGCCACGGGCGGTACGTGAGAACTTGCTTGCCGTGCAGGGTGCTATCGCCCGCCAAGGGCTGGGGTACAACACATGCTTGACGGCATGGGTGAAAAAAGAATGGTCGCCACAAAGAGCCGCCGAACACTCACCCAGCCTGGCGCGAGCTCGGCGTGCACTGCAACAAGCCGCGACAACACTGGCATAACCTGGCGCAACGCCATGAATATATTTACGAATTCTCAATTTTTCAGGACGGCTTATGAAACTGCATTTTGAATCCAACCTCGATTACCAGCTCCAGGCCATTGAGGCCGTCTGCGACCTCTTTCGTGGGCAGGAAATATGTCGTAGCGAATTTACCGTAACCATGCAGGCGCCCCTTGCGCCGAACCTTGGCGGAAAAGAAGGAATGTTGACCGCAAAATCCGATTTGGGCATCGGCAACCGTCTTTCCCTACTAGATGACGAGCTACTGCAAAACCTGCATGACGTGCAGATGCGCAACGCCTTGCCAGCTTCCGCCACGTTGGCATCAGGGGATTTCACGGTGGAAATGGAAACCGGCACCGGCAAAACCTATGTCTATCTGCGCACCATTTTCGAGCTGAACCGTCGCTATGGTTTCAGCAAATTCGTCATCGTCGTGCCGTCTGTCGCCATTAAAGAAGGCGTTTACAAGACCCTACAAATCACGAAAGAGCATTTCAAAAACCTGTATGCGGGCGTGTCGTTCGATTATTTCCTTTACGATTCTGCCAAGCCAGGAGCAGTGCGCAACTTTGCCACCAGCGCCAATATCCAGATTATGGTGGCTACGGTCGGCGCCATTAACAAAAAAGACGTGAACAACCTCTACAAAGAAAGCGAAAAAATGGGTGGCGAGAAGCCGATTGACCTGATTCGCGCAACCCGCCCCATCATCATCGTGGACGAGCCGCAAAGCGTGGATGGCGGGCTTGAAGGACGCGGCAAGGAAGCACTGGACAGGATGAACCCGCTTTGCACCCTGCGCTATTCCGCCACCCATGCCGACAAGCACCACATGGTGTTCCGCCTTGACGCAGTGGACGCTTACGAGCGCAAGCTGGTCAAGCAGATTGAAGTCGCCTCGGCAACAGTGGAAGAAGCGCACAACAAGCCCTTCGTTCGCCTGCTGAAGGTGGAAAACAAACGCGGTCGTATCAGCGCGCGGATTGAGCTGGATAGACAAACGCAAGCGGGCGTGCAACGCACCGAAGTAACCGTTTGCGACGGCGACGACCTGCAACAAAGCGCCAACGGCCGCGAGATTTACGCCAATTTTCGCGTGGGGGAAATCAGCACCGCCAAGGACAACGAGTTTATGGAGCTGCGTTATCCCGGTGGTGAAGCGTTTCTGCGCCCTGGCGAGGCGCATGGCGATATTGACCCGCTGCTGCTGCAACGCGAGATGATTCGCCGCACCATTAAAGAACATCTCGACAAGGAGCTGATCCTACGCCCGCGCGGTATCAAGGTACTTAGCCTGTTTTTCATCGACAGCGTCGAAAAATACCGCCGCTACGACGCAGACGGTCAACCACACAAAGGCATCTATGCCGATATCTTTGAAGAAGAATACCGCCGTGCCGCCAAACTGCCGCAATACCAAAGCCTCTTTGGGGAAATTGACCTGCAAACCGCTGCGGCCGATGTGCATGACGGTTACTTTTCCATCGACAACAAAAAGCGCTGGACGGACACCGCCGAGAACAATGCAAGCAACCGCGAGAACGCTGCTCGCGCCTACAACCTGATTATGAAGGAAAAAGAAGAACTGCTCTCGCTCGCTACCCCGCTGAAATTCATTTTCTCGCATTCGGCACTGCGTGAAGGCTGGGACAACCCCAACGTCTTCCAGATTTGTGCGCTGCGCGACATCCAAAGTGAGCGTGAGCGCCGCCAGACCATTGGTCGCGGCCTGCGCCTCTGCGTCAATCAGGAAGGCGAGCGGGTACGCGGCGACATCAATATCCTGACCGTCATCGCTACCGAAGACTACGAACAGTTCGCCGAAAACCTGCAGAAAGAAATTGAGGCCGATACCGGCATCCGCTTCGGCGTTGTCGAGCCGCATCAATTCGCCGCCATCGCTGTGACCACTGCGGACGGAAAGACCGCACCACTGGGTACGGAGCAATCACAAGCATTGTGGGAGCACCTGCAAGCCATCACCTACATTGACACCACCGGCAAAGTGCAAGACGCGCTGCGCACGGCACTGAAAAGCGGCAGTCTGGAACTACCTGCTGCATTTACCGCACAAAAAGAACAAATCACAGCAATATTGCGCAAAGTGGCGGGACGACTGGAAGTCAAAAACGCCGACGACCGCCGTCCGGTGCCGCTGCGTAAAGCCATCTACCTCAGCGACGACTTCCGCGCACTGTGGGAACGCATCAAGTACCGCACCACCTATCGCGTCCAGTTTGACAACGAACAACTCATCACCGATTGCATCGCCGCGTTGAAAAATGCACCAACTGTCAGCAAAGCGCGGCTGCAATGGCGCAAGGCCGACCTTGCCATTGGCGAAGCGGGCATCACCGCAACAGAAAAAACAGGTGCCGCAACCATAACCCTGGAAGAAACTGCCATCGAACTGCCAGACCTGCTGACCGAGCTGCAAAACCGCACCCAACTTACCCGCCGTAGCATCGTCCGCATTCTCACGGCAAGCGGGCGCCTGGAAGACTTCACCCGCAATCCGCAACAGTTCATCAGCATCACCGCCGAGACCATCAACCGCCGCAAACGCCTGGCACTGGTGGATGGCATCAAATACCGCAAACTCGGCGACGATGCGTACTATGCACAAGAGCTGTTCGAGCAGGAAGAACTGACCGGCTACCTGGAAAATATGCTGCACGGCACCCAAAAATCCCTCTATGAAAGCGTGGTATATGACTCGGAAGTGGAGCGCGGTTTTGCCGATGCGCTAGAAAAAAACGAAGCTGTCAAACTCTACGTCAAACTGCCGGGCTGGTTCAAAGTGCCCACACCGCTAGGCAGCTACAATCCCGACTGGGCGGTGTTAATTGAAAAAGATGACGAACAGCGCCTCTACTTCGTCGTAGAAACCAAAAGCAGCCTGTTCAGCGACGACCTGCGCGATAAAGAAAACGCCAAAATCGAATGCGGCAAGGCACATTTCAGCGCACTGGCAACCAGCGACAACCCGGCACACTACGAAATGGCGCGCTCGGTAGATGACCTGCTGGTACAGGCGGCAAAAAAACAGCGAACTGACTGAGTACAAAGTATGGACAGAAATGGAATGCGACGACATCCGTATCACAGACTGCCCACATTGCAGCCCCCTGCCGTACAAACGATAATAGCCAACTTTTCACCACGCGAAAGCCAACACCATGAACCAAACGACCATCCCTGACGTCCAGGGAAAACCCGATACCCGCCACATCGCCATTACCCGCGTCGGCATCCGCGACATCCGCATCCCGCTGCACGTCGCAACGCCTAACGGCGCGCAGCCGACCGTCGCCACCGCAGAGATGACCGTCGCCCTGCCGCACCAGCAAAAAGGCACGCATATGTCGCGCTTCATCCACCTGCTGAACGAAGCGGGCACCATCAGCCTCGACAGCTTCGCCGCGCTGCACGCGGAAATGCTGAAGCGGCTGAACGCCACCGAAGGCAGCATCATCCTCACCTTCCCCTACTTTGTGAAAAAACAGGCGCCGGTCAGCAAAACCGAAAGCCTGCTCGATTACGAAGTGACCCTCATCGCCGACGGCGGCGTGGAGGACTGCATCGTCAGCGTCGAAATCACCATCGCCGTCACCAGCCTCTGCCCCTGCTCCAAAGAAATCTCCAAATACGGCGCGCACAACCAGCGCTCGCACATCATCATCCACGCCGAATACGACGAAAAAACACCGTTTACCTTTGAAGACCTCATCCGCATCGGCGAAGAAGAAGGCTCCTGCGAAATCTGGGCGACGCTGAAACGGCCGGACGAAAAATACGTCACCGAGCGCGCCTACGAAAACCCGAAATTCGTCGAAGACATCGTGCGCGACGTCGCCGCCCGCCTGAACGCCGACCCGCGCATCAAGGCGTACCGCGTCTCCTCCGAAAACTTTGAATCCATCCACAACCACTCCGCCTACGCCATCATCGAACATGACAAACGCGACTGAAACGCCGCAGCCGCGCGCCATCCGCAGCTACGTCCTGCGCCAGGGACGCATCACCGCCGGACAAGAACGCGCCTTCGCCGACCATTGGCCGCGTTACGGACTGGAAGTCGATGACGCGCTGCGGCTGGATGCGCCCGCACTCTTTAATGATGCGCGCGACCTCATTCTCGAAATCGGCTTCGGCAATGGCGACAGCCTCGTACAAATGGCCGCAGCCGCGCCACAAGCGGGCTACATCGGCATCGAAGTCCACCGCCCCGGCGTCGGCCACGCCATGCTTGCCGCCGCCGCCGCTGGCATCGACAACCTGCGCCTCATCCGCCACGATGCCGTAGCCATCCTGCGCGACCACGTCGCCGACGGCACGCTCGCGCGCGTACAAATCTACTTCCCCGACCCCTGGCCGAAAGCGCGACACCACAAGCGCCGCATCGTGCAGCAGCCCTTCACCGACCTCATCTGGCGCAAACTGCGCGCGGGCGGCGAAATCCACTGCGCCACCGACTGGGCGGCATACGCCGAATGGATGCGCGACGTCTTCGCGGGCGACCCGAAATGGCACAACCTCGGCAACGCCGACGGCTACGCGCCGCGCCCCGAGTGGCGGCCACAAACCAAATTCGAGCGCCGGGGCGAACGCCTCGGCCACGGCGTCCGGGATTTGCGTTATCGCAAAAATGGCTAACCAACGCGCGCCGTCTGGCGCGTTTTTTATGGTGCGGCGCGCATCACTATCGCATAATCCTGTTTCTAACCAAATCGTCACAAATTATTTGCCAAGCGCCCTGCCCGCCCCTACACTACACGCTCAAACTGCAACCGGACGCCCGCGCCCATGATCAAACGCATCCTTGCCTTTATCGCCGTCATCTGGCTCATCATCGCCATCCTCGCGCCCTCTTTCATCGCGCCGCAAATCGAGGGGCAGTTGCGTGCCTTCCTCGATGGCCCCGATGCCTTGCGCCTGCGCGGCAAAGGCCTGGAACTGCAGCTTGAGCATTATCAGCGCGGCTACTTCAGCAGCCAGGCCGACCTGCGCGTCAGCATCCGTCCCTTCAGCGGCCAGCCGACCTGGTACAGCACCACCCTGCACGCGCGCATCAACCACGCACCGCTGCTCAACAGCGGCATCAACCTCGTCAGCGCCAGCATCACCAACGGCAAAAGCGACGGCAGCCTTGCCGCCTACCTGCCCGAAGACCACCTGCGTCTGCAAACCCGCATCGCCATCCTCGGCCAAATCCACCAAATCATCCGCATCCAGCCGAACCGTACCACCAACCTCGACAGCGACGGCCTCACCCTGGGCTGGCACAGCCACATCCGCGCCCCCGACCGCGGCAACGGCGAATGGCTGCTGGGACGCCAACAATGGCTGCAAGGCCGCCACAGCCTCAACATCAGCCGCAGCAGCGGCACCTACCGCAGCGACGGCGAAACACTGCGCCTGAGCGCCGCCCAGCTCAACCTCAGCCGTCGCGACATCAGCACCAGCGCCCAGCAGGACATCACCCTTTACAACCTGCAGGGCGACCTCACCCGCGCCGAGCAGAAATACAACATCGAAGACATCAGCATCAAGGACAAAGGCACCATCGGCAAGACGGTGAACCAGCGCCTGCAACACAGCACCATCACCCTTCACCGCCGCGACAACGGCAGCCTGCGCAACCTCGAAGCGCAGACCAGCCCGACCTTCGACCTGCCCGTTGCCAAGGCGCTCAACGGCGACCGTCTCTACCTCTCGCTCCAGCAGGAAGCGGACGGCAACCGTCTCATCATCAGCAGCAACCGCGAACAAACCACCCACATCAGCGGCAGCCTGCTCTTCCCGCTGCTGTTCCCGCCGCCGTACAACATCGCCCAACTGAACGGCACCCGTGGCGAATTCGTCCTCTATGGCGATTTCGCCCGCGACAGCGGTCTCTTGCCGCTGCTCACCCTCGCACTCGGCAAGGATCGCCTGCCTGCCGATGGCGATGGCAATTACCCGTTGCAAATCGACGTCAACGGCGACGAAGTCCGCGTCAACGGCAAAACCCTGCTGATGCTGCACTGAACCCCTGCCAGCCCGCTGCGGCGGGCTTTTTCATTGCGCTATACTTTGGTCAAAACCCTATGGAGACCCCCATGCCCCGCAAAATGCTCACCCTCGCCGCCGCCTTGGCCCTCGGCGGCTGCATGACCGCACAACAATGGACGAAAAACCCGCCGCTCACCACCGTCAACGACGACCGTGCCTTTGGCGGCGACAACCTCGTCGCCTTCGGCCAGGTCAGCGAAGACCATCCACCGCTACAGGCGGGCAGCCTGATTCTCGTCGGACAAATCTACTGGTTTGCGGTGAACAAGGCCGAATCGGCAGAGTTGATGCGGGTACTGACCAGCGACCTGCCGCGCCAATTCCTCTTTACCGACCAGAGCGGCAGCAAAACCTATCAGGTATTGACGGTAATTCTGGACGAAAAAGACCGCCAGCATTTCACCAGCGAAGTCTGCCTGCGCTACGACACCACCGAGCCGACGGAAGTCGCCAAATTGCAGGCGCTGGACTTCCAGCCGCGCAAAATCGGCAACGAGCCCGCCTATGGCCGCTGCCTGCCGATGAATAGACCTCTTGCGAAAGTATCCTGAAGATTTACAATTCCCAAATGAAATACGAAAACCTAATCCAAAGAAGCGACAGGGAATTCAAACGGCTCACAGGTGTAACGCCCGTCCTTTTTCATGAAATGCTGCAAGTCACCACAGAAGCAGAAAGCCGGAAGGTCAAGTCGGGCAGGCCGCATACGCTCGGTTTGGCAGACCAACTGCTGCTTACCCTAAGTTATCTGCGCCATTACCATACCCAACTCGAATTGGCCGCTATCTACGGCCTTTCCGAAAGTAATGTCTGCCGCACCATCCGTAAAACCGAGGACGCCCTCATCCGTTGCAAACGCTTTTCCCTGCCAAAACACAAGAATCCGGGCGATCAAACGGTCATCATTGACGTTACCGAAAGCCCGATTGAACGTCCCAAAAAAACAGCGGCAGTATTACAGCGGCAAGAAAAAGCG
>NZ_CALJAH010000360.1 GCF_938028185.1 uncultured Cardiobacterium sp.
TGAGGCGGGCGACCTGTTTGGTTGACATCATATATCGGGGAAACATACAAGGGTGTGTGGCGACGCAGCCGACACGCACGCGGGGAATTTTGCATCGGGAACCGCGCGTGCGTGCCTGCGGCACACACCCTGCGAGGGAAGGGCGAACCGGCGAAATATTGGCAACGCTGGTTTTTGCCGCTTTGCTGATTGTCAGCATACATTTCAGGACACCACCGGGATTTTTACGGTGGGGCAAGCCCACCCTACAGAGCTACGGTGATGGTTTGGGCGGGGATGTCGCCTGTTCGTCCAGCGCTTGCAGTTGTTCGAGTTTGTCTGCCAGTTTGATTTCAAGGCCACGGCGGTTCGGGTAGTAGAAGCGGATGCCGTGCATTTCGGCGGGCAGGTAGGTTTGTCCGGCGGCGTAGGCCTGCGGTTCGTCATGAGCGTAGCGGTAGCCAGCGCCGTAGCCCTCGTTTTTGTGGACGGCGGTTGGCGCGTTGCGCAGATGCAGCGGCACCGGATGCGACGGGTTGTCGCGCACGTATTGGAAGGCGGCTTTCATCGCCTTGTAGCTGGCGTTGCTTTTCGGCGCCAGCGCCAAATAGGTGATGGTTTGCGCGAGTGCCAGGTAGCCTTCAGGCGCGCCGAGGCGTTCATAGGTCTGGTAGGCGTTCAGCGCGAGGTTGAGCGCGTTCGGGTCGGCGTTGCCGATGTCTTCGCTGGCGACGCAGAGCATCCGCCGCGCGATGGTGAGCGGGTCGGCACCGCCGTCGATCATTCGCGCGAACCAGTACATCGCGCCGTCCGGGTTGGAGCCGCGCAGCGATTTGTGGAAGGCGGAGAGGAGTTCGTAGAACCAATCGCCCTGTTTGTCCAGCGCTTTCGGCTGGTCAGCGAGTGCCTGCGCCAGCGCCGCGTCGCTGTCGATGCCCTGGCGGCGCAACAGCGCCCATTCTTCCAGCCAGCCGATGGCTTTGCGCGCGTCGCCACCCGCCTGGTAGGCGAGGGTGCTGATAATGTGCGCATCCGCTTCAAGGTTGAGCGCGGCAAGGCCGCGCCGCAGTTTTTCGGCCAATTCTGCTTCGCTGAGGGGTTGCAGGTGGTAAACGCGCAGGCGCGAGAGCAGGGCGTTGTTGAGGTTGAAGGCGGGGTTTTCGGTGGTGGCGCCGATGAGGATGAGGGTGCCGTCTTCGACGTAGGGGAGGAAGGCGTCCTGCTGCGCCTTGTTGAAGCGGTGGATTTCGTCGATGAAGAGGATGGTTTTGCGGCCAACGGCGCGCTCTTGTTGCGCCTGGGCGACGGCTTCGCGCACTTCTTTGACACCGGAGAAGACGGCGGAGAGGCGGATGTAGCGCGCGTCGAAGGCGTCGGCCAAGAGCAGCGCAAGGGTGGTTTTGCCGCAGCCGGGCGGCCCCCAGAGGAGCATGGAGTAGGGCTGTTTTTGCGCGATGGCGACCGCGAGCGGCATTCCGTCGCCGAGGATGTGGCGCTGGCCGATGTAGTCGGCGAGGGTTTTGGGGCGCAGGCGGTCGGCGAGCGGGGCGTCGTTGCTGCGGTTAAAGAGCGAGGGTTGGCCGCTCATGAGGGGTATCTCTGTTTGGGGTTTGGATTGGGTTTACATACAGGATAGCGGGGAAGGTGTATGTAAATGGGCGGTTGATGGTTTGCTTTGACAGTGAAGTGCTTTTGATTCGGTAGGGTGGGGCTTGCCCCACCGTGAAAGCCAGATGTTTCGTGGTGGTGGGTCAAGACCCACCCTACGTTACTCCACGGGGAACAGGTTTACATACAGGGTAGCGGGGAAGGTGTATGTAAACGGGTTTTGCGCTTAATGAAATTGCGGTATGCGGGCTAGATGCTGTTTGCAATTGGCCATAACATGATGATTTCATTAGCAGGTTTGGTTAAGGCCTATTTACCATTCAGCCGTAAACACGCCCAAGCCAATGTGGTTGCGTGGCGACGATTTTGTGAGCTACACCATTAGTTTGTAGGGTGTGTGCCG
>NZ_CALJAH010000361.1 GCF_938028185.1 uncultured Cardiobacterium sp.
GCCCAATGCCGCCGCTTCTGCGCGCGGCGCGTCGTCTGCGGCGGCGAGGTAGCGGCTGCCGTCCGGCAACCCGATGCGTGCGGCGAGGTGGATACGCGCGCCGTGCAGGGTGGCGTGCGCGGCGAGCGGCACTTGGCAGGAGCCTTCGAGGTGAGTGTTGATGATGCGTTCGGTGTGGACGCACAGCGCGGTGTCGGCGTCGTTCAATGCGGCAAGCAGCGGGTAAACGGCGCTCGCCTCATGGCATTCGATGCCAATCGCGCCTTGGCCGATGGCGGGCAGTGATTGTTCCGGCGGCAGTTCGGCGCGGATGCGTTCGTGCAGGCCGAGGCGAATCAACCCGGCGCAGGCGAGGACGATGGCGTCGAAGTCGCCCCGGTCGAGTTTGGCCAGGCGGGTTTGCACGTTGCCGCGCAGGTCGAGCAGTTGCAGGTCGGGGCGCAGTCGGGCGAGTTGCATCCGGCGGCGCAGGCTGCAGGTGCCAACGCGCGCCCCCGGTGGCAGTTCATTGATGCTGGCGTAGTGGTTGCTGACGAAGGCGTCGTGCGGGTTTTCGCGCGGCAGGATGGCGGCGATGCGGAAGCCGTCCGGCAAATGCACGCCGACGTCTTTCATCGAATGGACGGCAATGTCGGCCTCCCCGCGCGCCATCGCTTGTTCCAACTCTTTGATAAAGAGGCCTTTGCCACCGATGCGCGAGAGCGGCGCGTCAAGGATTTGGTCGCCGCGTGTGGTCATCGGTACGAGGCGGATGGCAAGGTGCGGGTAGTGCGCGCGCAGGCGGTCGGCGACGTGTTCGGCCTGCCAGAGGGCGAGTTGGCTTTCGCGGGTGGCGATGCGGATTTCGCGGATGTTTGCGGTCATGCGGTTGTAGAATGCGCGGAAATTTCGCGGAGTTTACTGTATGCCTAAAGCAAAAACCAACAGCGCCTGGGGCGGCCGTTTTCAGGAATCTACCGACGCCTTTGTCGCCGAATTTACCGCCTCGGTCGGCTTCGATCAGCGCCTGGCGCAGGAGGACATCACCGGTTCGCGCGCGCACGCGGCGATGCTGGTCAAACAGGGCGTGTTGAGCGAAGCCGACGGCGACGCCATCGCGCGCGGGCTGGATGCGATAGCCGATGAAATCGCACGCGGCGCATTTGTCTGGGACACGGCGCTGGAAGATGTGCATATGAATATCGAAAAGCGCCTGACCGACCGCATCGGCGACGCGGGCAAGCGTCTGCACACCGGGCGCTCGCGCAATGACCAGGTCGCAACCGACATCCGCCTCTACACCCGCGCCGCCATTGACCGCATCCTCGGCGAAATCCGCCGCCTGCAAGCCGCCATCGTCGCGCTGGCCGAGCGCGAAGCGGAGACCATCATGCCCGGCTTCACCCATTTGCAAGTCGCGCAACCCGTCACCTTCGGCCATCACCTGATGGCGTGGTACGAAATGCTTGCGCGCGACGCCGGGCGCTTCCGCGACTGCCGCGCCCGCCTGAACCAGTCGCCGCTCGGCGCCGCCGCGCTGGCTGGCACCACTTACCCGATTGACCGCCACATGACCGCCGCCGCGCTGGGCTTTGCTGCGCCCTGTGCCAACTCACTCGATGCCGTCTCTGACCGCGACTTTGCCATCGAATGCTGCGCCGCCGCCGCGACCTTGATGATGCACCTGTCGCGCATCGCCGAAGAACTCATCATCTGGAACAGCGCCGCCTACCGCTTCATCGAACTGCCCGACCGCTTCTGCACC
>NZ_CALJAH010000362.1 GCF_938028185.1 uncultured Cardiobacterium sp.
GCAGGATGAGAAAGTTAGGGTGGGGGCAGCAGACAACAGCCCGGCAGGTTTGGGATTTTGTCGGGGTGTCGTGCAAGTTATGGTTTGGAAGGAAGTCTATTGATTGCAGCCCTCTCCCACAGGGAGAGAGCAGATCGGTGGCTTGCAAGCCCGTGTTACAATAAAAATCACAAACCCAACATGGAATACTGAAATATGAAAAAATTTATTATTTTGCTGCTACTGGCGGCAAATACCGCATGGCTGTCGGCAGCCGCAGAGCCCTTGCCGTCCCAAACGCAGAATGCGGGTGAAAAAACGGCTGAAACAAACGGGGAACAGGCAATCCCACCCTCTTTACGGGGAATTTTAAAAAATCCGGAAGAATGGGAAATGGATATCTATTCATTCCCTTTCGAAATCGATACATTTGTTCCGGTTTCTGCTGAAACACTGTACGCAAAAGGTTTGAATGTCAGCCATGTGCACACATCGGACAAAGCGCTTGTCGGGGCGGTTTTCAGCATTTTGAACAATATGGAATTCAAAAATTATTCCCATGAATTGCGAGAAACCAGATTTTTATTAAAATTAAAACACCGTCAGAAAAATATGGAAATCACCCTTTTGGATGAATCCAACGCGCCTGATTTTATGATTTTCCAAATTGAAAAAATCGAAAACGGGAAAGTGGAAAAGTTCCCCACCGGAATAACGTTCCAGGCCGGAGCATTGAAGCAGCTGGCCAAAAGGGCAACAGGAAAGTAAGCGTTACGGCGGCTGGTTCGACCGGAAAAGGCAGCCTGAAAAACCGTTATGGCGGTTTTCAGGCTGCCTTTTGCTGTGGTGGGCGGCTGTTTGGGCGTCTTCGGGCGGCGCATCGGTGAGCAGCCCGTAGGGGTGGTTAGGGCGAAGCCCGACAAGCATTTGCTCGCGCAGCGAGAGACCGCCCGCCATCATCAACACGGGGTTACGCGCGTTCCCCGCTAACCGCTCCTACGCGGGCTGAATGGACAACGGTGGTGGCATGGATGCCTCTACCCCTTCCCCAACCCTCCTCCGGGCCCCACGCAAAATGCATCCGCATTTTGCGTGGGAACCCGCCCGCTGCGCTTCGCTGCGGAGGAGGGGGCGTTTGGTGGTTTACATATATCTTGAGCGCTCATGTGTATGTATAACTCACAGCCCCAGCTCCCCCCAGATGCGGTCAATCTTCGTCACCGTCGCCGGGTTGGGCTGGATGGGGCGCCCCCAGTCGCGCGTGGTTTCGCCCGGCCATTTCGTGGTCGCGTCCAGCCCCATTTTGCCGCCGAGGCCACTGGTGGGGCTGGCAAAGTCGAGGTAATCAATCGGCGTGTTTTCAATCAGCAGGGTGTCGCGCACCGGGTCGGCGCGGGTGGTGAGCGCCCAGATGACGTCGCGCCAGTCGCGGCAGTTGATGTCGTCATCGACCACTATCAGGTATTTGGTGTAGCTGAACTGGCGCAGATAGCTCCAGCAGCCCAGCATGATGCGCCGTGCGTGGCCGGGGTATTCTTTTTTGATGCTGACTACGGCGATGCGGTAGGAGCAGCCTTCCGACGGCAGGTAGAAGTCGGTGATTTCGGGAAACTGTTTTTGTAACAGCGGGATATAGACTTCGTTCAAGGCGGCTGCGAGGATGGCGGGTTCGTCCGGCGGTTTGCCCAAATAGGTGCTGTGGTAGATGGCGCCGTCGCGCAGGGTGGCGCGTTCGATGGTAAACACGGGAAATTCCGCCTGGCTGTTGTAGTAGCCGGTGTGGTCGCCGTAGGGGCCTTCGGTCGCCACGTCGCCAGGGTAGATGTGGCCTTCGAGGATGATTTCCGCGCGCGCGGGCGCGTGCAGGCCGCTGGCAAGGCGCACCACTTCGCTGCGCGCGCCGCGCAGGAGTCCGGCGAAGCGGTATTCGCTCAGGGTGTCCGGGATGGGGGCGACGGCAGCGAGCAGCGTTGCCGGGTCGCAGCCGATGGCGACGGCGACGGGAAAGGGGCGGTCTGGGTGCGTCTGGCAATGGGCGCGGTAGTCGAGTGCGCCGCCGCGATGGGCGAGCCAGCGCATGATGACGCGGTTTTTGCCGACCGGCTGCTGGCGGTAGATGGCGACGTTTTGCCGGGGCAGGCGCGCGCTTTGCGTGATAACCAGCCCCCAAGTGATGAGCGGCGCGATGTCGTCCGGCCAGGCGTGCTGGATGGGCAGGCGGGCGAGGTCGATGTCGTTGCCCGTCAGCACGGTATGCGCGCAGGGCGGCGCGTCGTACACGCGCGGCGTCATGTCCCAGATGTTTTTCGCCAGCCGCACTTTGCCCAGCGCCTCGGCGAGGTTGTCCGGCGGCGCGGGTTCTTTCAAATCCGCCAGTTGGCGGCCAATCGCGCGCAGCCGCGCCGGCTCCACGCCCATGCCCAGCGCCACCCGCTCGCGCGTGCCGAACAGGTTGGCAAGGACGGGATAACCGTAGCGGCTGCCGTCGGCGCGGACGGGGTTTTCAAAAAGCAGCGCCGGGCCGCCGTTGGCGAGGACGCGGCGCGCAATTTCGGTGATTTCCAGATGCGGCGACACGGGATGATAGACGCGCTTCAGCGCGCCACGGTTTTCCAGCAGGGCGATGAAGGCGCGCAGGTCGGAACAGGATTGCATGAGTGCCTCAAGGTTTATGGTTTGCCACCATTATGCGGTGATTTATATCAACCGCATATGATGCACTGTAGAGTATTGTTCACACATGGAATAAAATCCGCGAAACCCGCTCACAGGAGGCCATCATGCCGCGAAAAATCCCCGAACTGGTCTGCCCCGCCGGCAACCTGCCCGCCCTGAAAACCGCCATTGATAACGGCGCCGATACCGTCTATCTCGGCCTGAAAGACGCCACCAACGCGCGCAACTTCCCCGGCCTCAACTTCACCCGCGACAGCGTCGCCGAAGGCATCGCTTACGCCCACGCACGCGGGCGGCAAGTGCTGATGGCCATCAACACCTTCGTCCAGGCCGGACAAATGGCGCGCTGGCAGCAGGCGGTCGATACCGCCGCCAGTCTCGGCGCCGATGCCGTTATCGTCGCCGACCCCGCCGTGCTCGCCTACGCCAGCGAAAAACACCCCGGCCTGCGCCTGCATATGTCGGTGCAAAGCTCGGCGACCAACTACGAAGCGATTAACCTGATGCAGGAGCTGTTCGGCATCCGCCGCGTCGTCCTGCCGCGCGTGCTCACCATCGAACAAGTGCAGCAGGTCATCGAAAACACCGACGTCGAAATCGAAGTCTTCGGCTTCGGCAGCCTCTGCGTCATGGTCGAAGGACGCTGCATCCTCTCCAGCTACGCCACCGGCGAATCGCCGAATATGCAGGGCGTCTGCTCGCCCGCGAAAGCCGTGCGCTGGGAAGAACACCCCGACCGCATGGACGTGCGCTTAAACGACGTCCTCATCGACCGCTACCGCCCGGACGAACCCGCCGGCTACCCGACCCTGTGCAAAGGCCGCTTTGACGTCGCGGGCGAAATCTACTACGCGCTGGAAGAACCGACCAGCCTCAACGTCATCGAAGTATTGCCCAAACTCATCGACATCGGCGTCGCCGCCATCAAAATCGAAGGCCGCCAGCGCAGCCAAATGTACAGCACGCAAGTGACGCGCACCCTGCGCGCCGCCCTCGACGCCGCCGCCAAAGAAAACTACCGCGTCGCCCCGGCATGGCAGGCGGCACTCGGCAAAGTCTCCGAAGGCAGCCAGTCAACGCTCGGCGCCTATAGCAGACCGTGGAAATAAAAAAACTGGTGGTGTCTTGAAAAGTATGCTGACAACCAGCAGAGCGACAAAACCAGCCGTTGCCAATATTCCGCCAGTTCGCCCCCTCCCTCGCAGGGTGCGTCAGCACCCGCAGCGGGCGGG
>NZ_CALJAH010000363.1 GCF_938028185.1 uncultured Cardiobacterium sp.
TCCCCCGCCTCATACTGTGTGTTGCATCGCCTCGCTGTACAGGGCTTGTGAGGATGCTATACCGCGTCCTTGTGATTTTACGCGGGCATGATTGGGACGAAAAAAAACCACCTTGAACAAGGTGGTTTTTTGGATGGTGGCGGAGAGAGGGGGATTCGAACCCCCGATAGGGCTATAAACCCTATACTCCCTTAGCAGGGGAGCGCCTTCAGCCTCTCGGCCATCTCTCCTTAAGGAAGTCGCGCATTATACGGATTTCCATCGTGCTGTAAAGCGTGGGCTTTACTCGTTGCCGGAGTGGTTTCCGGGGTTGTCTCCCATCAGTCGCTGGTAGATTTCTTCGCGGTGGACAGCGATGTGGTCGGGCGCCTTGATGCCCAATCGCACCTGGTTTCCCTTGACCGCCAATACTGTCACTTCGATGTCGTCATCAATAATGATGGTTTCTCCTACCCTGCGGGTAAGTATCAACATAACAATGCTCCTGGATTTTTCATAATTCTCTGTCTGCGCATGAAAATCATACATTTGTACGGCAAGCGCCCAAGATGCTGTTGTTTTCATACCAAGCGCGCCGTTTTGTAATGTGTGACCGCCTGCATTCGGCGTGGTGCGCTTGTACCTTCGAGGTTTTTCCGGTTCCTTGCCTCAGGGGGACCGGTTTCGGCTTGCGATGCCGCGGTCAGCGGCACGGGTCCTGTTCTTCCTGGGGGCTTCTGTCGCAATTTCTTGTTTTTGCAACGGAAGTTTTTGACAAGCCGTTTTCCTCATTTTTTCACATTTATCCACATTTGTTTTGTTGTGGTTTTGATGTGTGTCAACCTGTTTTTGAGGCGCGGCTATTGTAAGCAAAAAATTTTTTTCTTCCAAACGGATTTGGTGTTTTATCCGTATGTTATGAATTTTTAATGTGGTTTCAACGGGTTATTTTGTTTCTGTTTGCGCAGGCTTGTGAAATTTATGGGCGATATTTTTTGCTTCGCGAGTGCTTTTTAGGGGTGTGAAGTTTGTAACAGGCCACTAACAGCGCCGTTTTTGTCGCTGTTCGACGCCGTTGGCCGCCTGTTTGCACCGGTTTCAGTCGTCGTCGCGGTATTCGTCGTCGTAGCCGTAGTCGTCGAGGTTGTCGCGTTCGTCGCCTTCGTCGTCGTAGTACCAGCCGTCTTCGCTGCTGCGTTCGAGGTTGTCCCAGTCTTCTTCGTAGTCTTCGGCGTTTTCTTCGTCTTCCATTTGTTGCCACTCGCGTTCGAGCTCGGCTTCGCGGTCGTAGTTTTCGTCGTCGTAGTCGTCTTCAGGGTGCATGGTTGTCTCCGGGGTTGGGGGTGGGGTGCCAGTCGGGATGGGTGACGGGCTCGATGCCGGTGCTATCGCAGCGGGCGAGGTATTCGCGCACGGTGTGTTCGCCGAGCGGGAGTTCGGGGTCAAGGTCGGCCAGCGGGCGCAGGACGAAGGCGCGTTCGTGGATGCCGGGGTGTGGCAGGGTGAGGCGCGGGTGGTCAAGGTGCAGGTCGTCGTAGCGGAGCAGGTCGAGGTCGAGGGTACGCGGCGCGTTTTTGTAGGGGCGTTCGCGGCCTTGTTGGTGTTCGATGGTTTGTAGCAGGTCGAGCAGCGGCAGCGGTTCGAGGGCGGTGCGGTAGCGGACGACGGCGTTCAGGTAGTCGGGTTGGGCGGTGTCGCAGCCCCAGGGCGGGGTACGGTAGAGGCGGGAGGCGCCGGTTTCGGTGAGCTGCGCGGCGAGGGTGCGACGGGCGCGGTTAAGTTGGGCGACGGGATTTTGCTGGTTGCTGCCGTAAGCGATCCAGATGGTGTGCATGGTTGTTAGGGGCGATTGGTCATTCTTTTGGATACGGTCGCTACGCGGTTTGTCTGCTGTCCCCACTCTAACCCTCCCCACGGGGGAGGGGAAATGTCCTGTCCGCTGTCAGGTCAGGTTTTTTTGCGACGGCTGCTGCGGTTGCGGCGTTTGCGCGGGGTGGCAGCGGGTTCGTCGTCGTCGGGCTCAGGGCTGTCGGGGTCTTGTTGCAGCGCGGTCCAAAGTGCGACGAGGTCGGTGAGGTCTTCGCCCGCCCCCTGGCGCACGAGGAGGAAGTCGTAGGCGGCGCGGAAGCGCGGATGGGCGAGGACGCTGTGCATTTTGCGGATGTTGCCGCGCGCGGCCTGTTCGAGGCGGGCTTGCAGCGCCCAGATTTCGCGGATCATGCCGCGCAGGCGCACCGGGATGGAGACGCGCTCGCTGGCGGCGATGTGGACGAGGTCGATGGCTTCGTGCATGGCGCTGTGCCAGTTGTCGCGCTCTTTGAGCAGGCCGCGGTACTGGAGCTGGTACACCGGCCAGAGGATGGCGGCCAGCAGGAAGGCGATGGTGACGGGTTTGTCGGCGTGGATGCGTGCGTCGGTGTTGGCGAGTGCGATGCGCACCATGTTTTGTGCGTATTGGGCGTAGGCGGCGTTGTCGTGGTGGTAGGTTTGTTCGGCGTCGGGGAAGAGCGCGGCGAAGAGGCCGTGTTGTTGCAGGACGTCAAAGCAGGTTTCGCCGTAGCCGCTCATGAACAGTTTTTGCGTTTCGTCAAAGAGGCGGGCGGCGGGGACGGCGCGCAGGTTGTCGCGACAGTCAGCGATGGCGGCTTCGGTCGCGGCTTCGAGCGGCATCCCCAGTTTGGCGGCGAAGCGGGCAGCGCGCAGCATCCGCACCGGGTCTTCGGTGTAGCGCGCGACCGGGTCGCCGATGATGCGGATGATGCGGCGTTCGATGTCGTCCAGCGCACCGACGTAGTCGCGCAGCTGGTCGTTTTTGCTGTCGTAGTAGAGCGCGTTGATGGTGAAGTCGCGGCGGATGACGTCGTCTTCGAGGGTGCCGTAGTGGTTGTCTTCGAGGACGGAGCCGTAGCTGTCGGTGCGCGCTTCGCGTTCGGGCGGGGCGCGGAAGGTGGCGACTTCGATGATGTCGCGGCCAAAGTGGATGTGCGCGAGGCGGAAACGGCGGCCAATGAGGCGGCAGTTGCGGAAGATGCCGGCGACTTGTTCGGGACGGGCGCTTGTCGCGATGTCGAAGTCTTTGGGCTGTTTGCCGAGGAGCAGGTCGCGAATGCAGCCGCCGACGAGGTAGGCCTCATATCCGGCTTCGTCCAGTTGGCGCAGGATTTTCAGGGCGCGCGGGTCGATTTGTTGCGGATCAATCGGGTGCTCGCGAACGACGGGTGTTGTTGCGGCTAGGGTCATCAGGAAATTCCTTGTCAAAGCCCCGTGCGGGCGGGGCGGTAGTATTCTGCGGGAAAGGCGCTTGCTTTCCGGTCTGGGTGTGCGAGTGGAATGTGGTTGCCACGGGATGCGGAATGGCGACGGGTTCCCTGTCGCAGGCGCGTGGCGGGCGCGCATTGTATCGTGTTACACAATGCTAAATCCAGCCGGGGGCGGGGACGGCAAACCTTTTGTGAAGGGCGGCGACAGCGGCGATACAATGCGCCACTTTCCTCTCATTTTTTATAAATTTTAAGGAGCCAAACATGGCTGGCAGTGTCCTTGATCCGAAGGATATTCTTGAATACAGCGCCCACAAGGGCACGATGAAAGCGGAAAACCGCGCCGACCGCCTCGCGGTACTCGGCTTCCTCGGTGGCGCGTTCATCTCGGTCGGCTATCTCGCCTATGTGCGCATTGTCGCCGCCATGCCGCACGAGCTGGCGGGGCTGGGCAAACTGCTCGGCGCGGCGGTATTCCCGGTCGGCCTCGTCTGCATCCTGCTTGGCGGCGGCGAACTCATTACCGGCAACATGATGGCGCTGCCGGTCGCCTGGCTGAAGCGGCACATCACCCTGCGCCAGTGGGCGCGCAACTGGGCGATTGTGACCGCGACCAACATCCTCGGCGCGTTTTTCATCGCCTGGTTTTTCGGTCACTACATCGGCCTCACCGAAGGCGCGGCGCTGGCGGAAACCATTGAAGTGGCGCACGGCAAGGTTGATGCCAGCTTCGGCCAGGCAGTCGTCTCCGGCATCGGCTGCAACTGGCTGGTGTGCATGGGGCTGTGGCTCTGCTACGGCGCCGACACCTTCAGCGGCAAAATCCTCGGCACCTGGTTTCCGGTGATGGTGTTCGTCGCCATCGGCTTCCAGCACGTGGTCGCCAATATGTTTGTCATCCCGGCAGCCATCTGGGGCGGTGGCGATATCACCTGGGCGCAGTTCGGCGAAAACATGATTGCCGTCTATCTCGGCAACGTGCTGGGCGGCACGGTGATGGTCGGCGGGCTGTATTACGCGGCGTATCGTGACTGATTCTGCGGGAAACGCGGGTGCAAAAAAGCCGGGCATTGCCCGGTTTTTTTGTCGAGAGAACCGCCTGTTGGGGCGGCGGGGTAAGCCCCGGGGATGGCTATACATACACGATAGCGGGAATCGTGTATGTATATGCTTCAGGCCACTCAAGACTTCAGGTAATCAATAATGGCGGTGGTGGACGGGTCATGCGTGCCGGTTTTGCCCGCAAGGCTCGCTTCTGTGCCTTTTGCCAGCACTTTGCCCAGTTCGACGCCCCACTGGTCGTAGGCATTCACGTCGTAGAGGATGGCTTGCACCGTCACTTTGTGTTCGTAGAGGGCGATAAACGCGCCGAGGCAGGCCGGGGTGAGCGCGTCCAGAATGATGGTGGTGCTGGGGCGGTTGCCGGGGCAGGTGCGCTGGTAGCGTTCGGCTTCGGGGATGTTTTGCAGGTCGCTTTCGTCGCGGCCGCGCATCAGCGCTTCGGCCTGCGCGGTGCAGTGGCCGTGAATGATGCGTTGCGCGTCTTCGTAGCCTTTGGGCGGGGTTTTCACGGTGACGAAGTCTATCGGGATGTGGCGCTGTCCCTGGTGGATGAGCTGGAAGAAGGCGTGTTGCGCCTCGGTTCCCGTGCCGCCCCAGACGATGATGCCGCTCGGCTTGGTCAGCGGTTCGCCTGCGCGGTTGGCGCGTTTGCCGAGGCTTTCCATGTCGAGCTGTTGCAGGTATTGCGGGAACGGCTCCATCGGGTTGCAGTAGGTGATGACGGCGCGGTTGTTCCAGTTGAAGTAGTGGTTGTACCACGCTTCCAGCGTCGCCAGCCACACAGGCATATTCGCCATCAGCGGCGCGGTCTGGAAGTGTTGGTCCATTTCGTGCGCACCGGCGAGCAGTTCGGCGTAAGCGTCGTAGCCGTTTTGCAGGATGAAGGGCAGGCTGATGGCCGACCACAGCGAGAAGCGGCCGCCGACCCAGTCCCAGAACGGTAGCACGCGCTCGGCAGCGATGCCAAAGGCGGCGGCTTTATCGACGTTGGCGGAGAGCGCAATCATTTGCCCGTCGGCCTTTTCGCCACCGGCGGCGCGCAGCCATTCGCGCATATAGCCCGCATTCGTCAGGGTTTCTTCGGTGCCGAAACTCTTGGAGGCGACAATCAGCAGCGTGGTTGCCGGGTTGAGGCGGCGTTTGAGTTCGCTGATTTTCACCGGGTCGGGGGTGGCGAGGAAATGCACGCGGATGCGGTCGTCGGCGAGGTGTTTGAAGGCGGTGCAGAGCAGGCGCGGGCCGAGTTCGGAGCCGCCGATGCCGATGTGGATGACGTCGGTAATGGCCTGGCCGTCAAAGCCTTTCCATTCGCCGCCGCGCACGCGCTCGCTGATGACTTTCATCCGTTCGCGCACGGCGCGGATGTGCGGGCTGACGTCTTCGCCATTGACGACGAAGGGCTGATCCGCTGGCGCGCGCAGGCGGTGGTGCAGCGCCGGGCGGTGTTCGCCGGTGTTCACATTGTCGCCACGGGTGATGGCGGCGATGCCTTCAGCGACGCCCGCTTCATCCACCCATTGTTGCCACAGCGCCTTGGTTTGCGCGTTGATGTGGTTTTTCGAGAGGTCGAGATAAATGCCCGCCTGTTTCAGCGTCCAGTCGGCGACGCGGTTCGGCTCGGCGGCGAACCATTCGGTCATCCGTTTGCCGAGGACGGTTTCTTTGTGCGACTTCAGTTTGTCGTGGAGATTGCTCATCATGGGATTCCTCAAACGATATTGTCGGGTTGGCTGCGGCCAAAGAAATGTTCTAGATTCATCATGCCCTGCGCCATCGTTGCCAGGGTGGAAGTGGTACCGGCGAGCGCGGGCGCGGCGTTAATATCCTGCTGCCAGTATTCAACATACATCCGCATGGTCGCGCCACGGGTATCCGTACCGGAAAGGCGGCAAATAATCCGTGCCTGCGGGCCGAATTGTATTTGCAATCCCTGGTTCGGGCTGGTTTCGCCATTGGTCGGGTCGGAATAATTGAATTGTCCGGCATCGGTAATTGGCAATCCGCTAATAGTCTGACCAATCATTTTGACGAGTTGCGCCTCGAATTGTTTCAGCATATCCGTCGCCGTATCCTTGTCCAGCCCGGTGTAATCAAAGCGGTTGAAAATATGGCGGCCATAACGCTTCCAGTGTGCCTCAATAATTTCATCCGGGGTTTTGCCGGTTGCCGCCTGCAAATTAAGCCAGCACAATACCGCCCAGATACCGTCTTTTTCGCGGATATGATTGCCGCCGGTACCAAAACTTTCCTCGCCGCAGAGATGAATCATGTCGGCATCAAGCAAATTGGCAAAGAATTTCCAGCCGGTCGGTGTTTCATAATAATTCAGCCCATGTGCAATGCAGACCGCATCGACCGCGCGGCTGGTCGGCATGGTGCGTCCCACGCCCTTGAGCGATTTCAGGCAGGGAATGAGCGCGTGATTGTCGGCAATCACCGCCATGCTGTCGCAGGGGTTAATAAAATGCTTGCGTCCGGTAATCAAATTGCGGTCGCCATCGCCATCGCTCGCCGCGCCCATCACCACCGATTCATTGGCTGCAATCGCCGCCTTCAATTCATCAATATGCGCCGGGGACGGATCGGGGTGGCCGCCGCCAAAATCGGGAAGCGGCTTCGTATTGAGCAAGAATTGCTGCGGCAATCCCAAACGGCGGTGGAAAACCTCAATCGCATACGGGCCGGTGGCAGCGTGCATCGCATCAAAAACAAAAGGATGTTTGGCGATATGCGCTTTAATCGCCGGGAAATCAAACAGCGATTCCATCAAATCCGCATAATCGGCGGTGCTGCTAATCACGCGCAATTCCGTATCACCAAGGCGGTAACTGCCCGGCTTGTCGAGCGGCGGCAATTCCACCTCGGCAATCGTATATTCCGTCAGCGATTTGGAAACCGCATAAGCCGCTTCGGTGGCGTGCTCCGGCGCGGGTTGCCCGGCGGACAAATTGAACTTGATGCCAAAATCGCCATCCTTGCCGCCCGGATTGTGGCTCGCCGACAAAATAATGCCGAAATCGGCCTTGTAATGGCGGATGACGTGCGACGCGGCAGGGGTAGACAGCAGGCCGTTTTCGCCGAGCAGAATCAGTTTCGCGCCCTGCGCCACCGCCATTTTCAGGACAATGGCGACCGCTTCGGCGCAGTAATAGCGGCCATCACCGCCGACGACAATCGTCTTGCCCGCGACCCCGCCGAGCGAGGTGAAAACGGACTGGATAAAACTCTCGGTGTAGTGCGGCTGCTGGTAATGCGGCACCGGCTTGCGCAGACCGGAGGTGCCGGGGCGTTGATCGGTAAACGCGGTGAACTTTATCGTCTTGATATTCATGAAATTACCTCATCGGTGGTTAGTGGGTTTACCGTATTTTAACGCTAACCCTGTGCATTTGGTATCACCAACTCCACACGTTAATGTGGATTGGTGAGGATGATGAGGAAAGTTGCCGTAGGCGTGCCGCGCGTATAATGCGAACCCCTTTCAACAACCTGCAAGGAGCCCCGATGAACGGAAAAATCTCCCCCGAAACCAGCGCCCTCTCCACCACCATGCTCATCCCGCTGTGGGCGAAAGCGGCCGAACAGGAGCGCCCGGAAAATGAACGCCTGCTCACCGACGCGGAAGCGCCACGGATGCTGGCGCAGATTGACTACGATTTCAGCAAATTCAACAACATCGTCATGTCGCAAGTCGGCTGCTGCGGTCGCGCGCATATTTTTGACGAAGAAGCGCGCCGCTTCATCGCCGCCCATCCCGATGCTGTCGTTGTCCAGCTCGGCGCCGGGCTGGACGCGCGTTACGAACGCCTTGGCCGTCCCGCCGTTACCGCCTGGTACGACCTTGACCTGCCGGAGGTGATTGCACTGCGCCGCCAGCTCCTGCCGGAAAGCGGCAATCACTACCTCGGCTCCTCAATGTTGGACGAAAGCTGGATGCAGACCGCAGCCGCCCACGGCAAGCCGGTGCTGCTCTTGTGCGAAGGCGTGCTGATGTATTTCGATGCCGCCACGGTGAAAGATTACCTCGCCACCCTCGCCCGCCATCTGCCGCAGGCGGTGTTTGTCTTTGACATCGTGCCGCCGTTCCTCGTTGGCAAGGCGAAAAAACACGACGCGCTCGGCAAAATGGGCGAAGACGTGCCGGAATTTCAATGGTCGCTCAAGGACAACCGCGAACTGGAACAATGGCTGCCGGGGCTGAAACTGGAAGCCGAAAGCGAGCTGAGCCGCTACTGCGGCAAACGCTACCTGCTCATCGCCCGCCTGATGTACATGACGAAATGGGGACGGCGCAACATGGACCAGCACATCGTGCGGGTGCGCTTGCCCTGAAACCAAAAACCGCGCCCCCTACGGCGGGCGCCCCTCCCTATCCCTGACCCAAAAGGAACCCCATGCCACCCATCACCATCCTTCGCCTCGGCACCCCCGGCGCCGCCACCTGCGCCCGCCTCGGCGGCTACACCGACTGGATTGCCCGCCATCTCAGCGGCAAAATCCGCGTCGTTGACATCCTCGGCGGCGAAACTGCACCCGCGCACGACGACTGCCGCGCCGTCATCCTCACCGGTTCGGCGCACATGGTGGACGAACGCCAGCCGTGGAGCGAGGCGCTGCGCCCGTGGCTACAAACGGCAGTCGCGCGCGAACTGCCCGTGTTCGGCATCTGCTACGGTCACCAACTGCTGGCCGATGCCCTCGGCGGCACGACCGGCAACAACCCGCGCGGCGCGGAAAACGGCAATATCACCCTGCGCCGCTTGCCCGCCTGCGACGATGACCCGCTGTTTGCGCCGCTACCGCCGACCTTCACCGCCAACGCCACCCACATCCAGAGCGTGCTGCGCCTGCCGCAAGGCGCGGTCGCCCTCGTCGCCAATGATCACGACCCGCACCAGGCCTACCGCATCGGCAAATGCGCCTGGGGCGTGCAATTCCACCCGGAATTTGGCCAGGAGGCGATGCGCGACAACCTCGCACAAAAACGCGACCGCCTCGCCCATATCGACGCGATGATTGCCGCCGTCCCTGAGTCAACGCCGCACGCAACCGCGCTGCTGCAACGCTTTGCCGCTTACGCTGTGGCACACTAAACACATCAACATAAAAAGCCCGCATCTGCGGGCTTTTTTGTGAGCTGGGAATGCTTAATTCGCGCTGCAATCTTTGTAAACCAGTTCGCCATTTGGCGCGGTAATCATGATGTCGTTTTGGCGGAAATTGTTAGCATCCATATTGGAGCTGGTCAGGCTGTATCCGGCGCCGTCCTTGAAGAAGGTATCGACGTTGTCGGAGCGGTTCAGGTCGTATTGCATGACGCGCTTACGCCCGTTGACCACCGCTTCCGCTTTTACCGGAACGCCCGCGTCATTAAAGGCGTAATTGACCTTGACGCGGCGGTCATTGAGGCACATATAGGAAACGCTGCCCGTCTTGGCAATTTTTCCGGCATTGTTGCGGGCATTGTCCGGCGCGGCAGATTTCGCCGCCGGTTCGCAATCCTTGTAAAGGATTTCGCTATCGGGCGACATAATCATGATGGCCGCATTGCGGTAATTGCCCGCATTAAGTTCGGAGGCGGTCAGGTTATAACCGCTTGCGTCCTTGAAGAAGGTATCGACATTGTCGGAGCGGTTCAAATCGTATTTCATCAGGCGTTTTTCGCCGTTCAGGGTGGCGGTTGCCTGGGTCGGCACGCCCTGCCGGTTGAAGGTGTAATTGACGCTGACTTTTTTGTCGTTCTGGCATTGGTAGGTGACGGTGCCACCGGCGGCGGAAGCGGTCGCAGAAACGGCAAGTGCCAGGGTAGCGGCAGCGGCGGGAATCCAAAGTTTCATAAATACTCCTGCGTAAGGATAAAGGAAGGGGAATGACAGCCCTGTGTGCGGCTGCGGCGCGCAGTATAAGGCATACAATTCGCACCGGGCTTGCCAAATGGAAAACTTGCCAAAGTGTATGCGCGCGGCGCGGGAGCGTCTTTTATGATGCGCGCACCGCCGCCCGGTGCGGCTTTTTCCAACTGGAGTTTTCATGAAATCTGTATCTTTCATCCTGCCCGCGCTCGCTGCTTTCGGCCTGGCTGCCTGTGGCGGCAATACTGGCGGCAACGGCAATATTGGCATTCCCGCCAATCCGGTGCCGAATCCGCCCGCGAACAATTATCCCGCGCCGCAACAGCCGCAAGCGGGCGGCGTCACCCATTTCGATTGCGACAATGGTCTCGGCGTCAATATCCGCATTTTGAACACCAGCCAGATTGAGCTGCGCCTCGACGACAAGGCAATGGTGATGCAAAACGCCGTCGCCGGTTCCGGCGCGCGCTATGTCAGCAACAGCGGCCTCTTTGGTCGTGGCGGCGAGTGGCACCAAAAAGGCATGAGCGAGGCCCTCTTCGCCTTCACCGACTCCTACGGCAACGCGGTGGAAACCACCTGCCGCAGCGGCGTGAACCGCATCTGAAGCAGCGTCTTGATGCACGCACGGGGTTGGACGTTATCGGCGTCCTGCCCCGTTTTTGTTTTACTCGAACGCAAGGGGCATTCCGCAAAATGGAATCGGGCAGTTACGCTACGCTAACCGCCCCTACGCGTTCCCGGACTCCACGCAAAATGTGGGCGCATTTTGCGTGGGAACCGCCCGTAGGGGCGAGGGATTCTTCATTTGTAAACAGCCCTTCAGCCAATGCGGTTGCCGCAGCGACGATTTTGCGACCTGCACCACTGATTTGTAGGGTGTGTGCCGCAGGCACGCACGCGTCTCCCGCTGCCCCAATTCTCGCGTGCGTGTCGGCTGCGCCGCCACATACCCTACGCACGGAGTGCTTCATTAAGGTACTACTGGGAAACTGTCCGGGGTATGGCGACGTTATTTGGGCGGACTTGCGACTATTATTCGCCGCCTGAAATGCAAAAAACCGCCGGAGGGCGGTTTTTTGTGGCGTGCCGCTTTCGGGTGCAACCGCCGTCATTGTCACGGCGCTCGCACTGCCGCCGTCAGCCGGATTTCCACTTTCCAGCCGGGGTGCACCAGTTTGGCCTGCACGCAGACGCGGGCGGGCGCGCGGCCAGGTGCGGTCCAGGCGTCCCAGACGGCATTCATCGCGTCGTAGTCGGCAAGGTCGGCGAGGTAGATGGTCGCCTCCAGGATGTGCGCCTTGTCCGAGCCGCAGCGGGCGAGCAGCGCGTCAATTTGTGCCAGTACGCTGCGGGTTTGCGCGGCGGCATCGGCGCTGGCGTCTTCCGGCACTTGTCCGCCAAGATGGATGATGCCGTGGTGGATGGTCGCGTCGCTGTAGCGTGCTTCGGGGTCGATGTAGGTAATCATGGTGTTTCCTGTGTGAACCGGCGGGGCGGACGGGGGCGGGTTTAACCAAGCAGCCGCAGGTGGACTTTCTCTCCGCTGGCAACCGCCTGTTGCAGCAGCGGTTTGAGGGCATGGATGTCTTCGAGGACAAGCTCCGGGGTGAGTTCGATGCTGTCTTCGTCGTCTTCGTCTTCGTCTTCGTCGTCATCGCCCGCGCAGCAGCCGCAGCCGTCGTCGCAATGGCAGCCGTCTTCGTCGTCGTCCGCAAAGTCGTCGTCATCATCATCATCGGCGGCGGCTTGATAGAGGCTGTCCGGGTCTTGTTGCAGTTGCCGCTCCAGCGCTTCCAGCACGGCGAGCAGTTTGGCCGGGTCGTGCCAGGCGGCGGGTTCGCGCAGCGCGTCCCGTTCGATGTCCGCGTCTTCCGGCAGGTTGTCTTCGTCTGTCAGCCACTGCGCGCGCAATTCGCTGTCGTCCACGTATTCGGAAAGCGGCGTGATGCCGAGTTTTTCGCAAAGCGCGTCGAGGTTGAGCTGGAAGTAGTAGAGGCCGTGCAGGTCTTCTTCGTACAGCGCGGTGCCGTGTTCGTTCATCAGCCAGTAGGTCATGCTCATGGGGTTTCCTTGTGGTATTGGGGGCTGTATTTGTGCACGGCTTCGATCATCGCCGCCGCGTGTTCGGGCGGGATGTCCGGGGTGATGCCGTGGCCAAGGTTGAAGATGTGGCCGTGGCCGTGGCCGTAGTCGGCGAGCACGCGGCGCACTTCGTTTTCGATGGTTTCCGGGCTGGCGCGCAATATGGCGGGGTCAAGGTTGCCTTGCAGGGCGATGTTTTCGCCGAGGATGCGCCGCGCCTGCGCCAGCGGTGTCGTCCAGTCAAGGCCGACGGCTGCCGCGCCGCTGTCTTTCATCATTTCCAGCCAGTTGCCGCCGCCTTTGGTGAAGAGGATGACCGGCGCTTTGCCACCGATGCCGCTGATGATGCGCTGCATGTAGGCAAGGGAAAATTCGCGGTACGCCTGCCAGGCAAGGCTGCCGCCCCAGCTGTCGAACAGCATCACCGCTTGCGCGCCCGCTTCGATTTGCGCCAGCAGGTAAGCGGTAACGGCGCTCGCCAGTTTGTCGAGCAAGAGGTGCAGGGTGCGCGGCTCTTGGTACAGCATCGCTTTGGCGCGGGCGAAATCGCGGCTGGCCTCGCCTTCTATCATGTAGGTGGCAAGCGTCCACGGGCTGCCGGCGAAGCCGATGAGCGGCACGCGCCCGTCCAGTTCGCGCTTGATGAGGCGTACCGCCTGCATGACGTAGCCGAGGTCGTCGTTCATGTCGGGAATGGGCAATGCCTGCACGTCGGCAGGGCTGCGCACCGGGCGGTCAAACGCCGGGCCTTCGCCGGGGACGAAGGAAAGCCCCAGCCCCATCGCGTCAGGGATGGTGAGGATGTCGGAGAAGAGGATGGCGGCGTCGAGCGGGAAGCGCGCCAGCGGTTGCAGCGTCACTTCGCAGGCGAGTTCCGGCGTTTGGCACAGCGTCATGAACTGTCCCGCCACTTCGCGGGTGGCGCGGTATTCGGGCAGGTAGCGCCCGGCCTGACGCATCATCCACACCGGGGTGCGTGGCACGGGTTCGCCGCGCAAAACGCGCAGCAGCAGGTCGTTTTTCATGAAATATCCTTGTGATAGCGTGGCGGTATTGTAACACCGCCCCTGCTTCAGCCCGCTATAGTGCGGGCGCTTTCAACACAAAAGGAGCAAATTATGACGATCACTATCGGTTCTGGTCTCATCTACACCATCGTTATCGGCTTTCTCGTCGGCCTTGTCGCCCGCTTCTTCTATCCGGGGCGCGACCCGATGGGCTTCATCTTCACCACCCTGCTCGGCATCGGCGGCGCGGTGGTCGCAAGCTATATCGGCCAGGCGCTGCACTGGTACCGCATCGGCCAGCCCGCCGGATTCATCGGCGCGGTTCTCGGCGCCATCCTCATCCTGCTCCTGGTCAATACCATCACGCGCCGATGAGCATCCGCCATTTCAGCAAAATGCACGGCCTCGGCAACGATTTCATCGTGCTGAACGCCCTGCAACAACCCTTTGACTGGCCGCGCGCGCGCATCAGCGCGCTGGCCGACCGCCACAGCGGCATCGGCTTTGACCAGCTGCTCATCATCGAACCCGCGCCGGACGCCGCGCACGACTACGCCTACCGCATCTTCAACGCCGACGGCGGCGAAGTTGAACACTGCGGCAACGGCGCGCGCTGCTTCGGCAAATACCTGCGCGACCACAGCCTGCACCCGCTGGACCGCCCGCTGCGCGTCGCCGTCAAACGCGGCAGCATCACCATCGCCTACGTCGGTGCGGGCGAAGACGGCAGCGAACAATACCGGGTGGACATGGGCGAGCCGGACTTTACCCCCTTCACCGCCGCGCAAACGGAGCGTCTCTACCAGCCGGTCAGCGCCGCCGGACACGAATTGCAGATGGGCATCGTCAGCATGGGCAACCCGCACACCGTCTGCGTGGTCGAAGACGTCGCCAGCGCGCCGGTTGCCGAAGTCGGTAGCGCCTTGCAACAACACCCGCTTTTCCCCGCCGCCGTCAATGCCGGCTTCATGCAAATCCGCGACCGCAGCCACATCCGCCTGCGCGTTTTTGAGCGCGGCGCGGGCGAGACACAAGCCTGCGGCACAGGCGCCTGCGCGGCGGTAGCGGTCGGCATCGCGCGCGGCTTGCTGGACGAAACCGTCACCGTTGAGCTGCCCCGCGGCACGCTCATCATCAACTGGGCAGGCGCGGGCAAACCGCTCTACATGACCGGCCCCGCCGCCACCGTTTACCACGGCGAACTGGCGGCATAACCCGCCGCATCGTCTCCATGAACGACATCGACGACTACCTCGCCTGGTTGCGTTACGAAAGCGGCAAAAGCGCGCAAACCCTTGCCACCTACCGCCGCCTGCTGCGCCAGTTTGCCGACGCCCACGCTGGGCGCGACCTGAGCGCGCTCGACAGCCAGACCCTGCAAGACTACCTGCGCAAAACCTTGGGCGGTGGCAAATACAGCCCCGCCACGCTGAACCAGCACCGCGCCGCGCTACGCGGTTACTACGGCTGGCTGCACCGCCTGCGCGGCCTGCCGACCGACCCGGCCGCCACCCTCAAACTGCCGCGCAAACCGCGCCAGCCCCTGCCCGGCGTCCTCACCCCCGAACAAATCACCACCCTGCTGGAAGCGCCCGCGACCGACAACCCGAACCTCATCCGCGACCACGCCATTCTGGAGCTTTTCTACTCCGCCGGACTGCGCCTGGCCGAACTGGCCGCGCTCAACGCGCGCGACCTCAGCGGCGACAGCACCCACCACATCATTCGCGGCAAAGGCGGGGTGGAGCGCCTCATCTTCATCGGCAGCAAGGCGCGCGAAGCCCTCGCCCGCTGGCAGGCGGTGCGCGGCCAACTGCTGAAAAAAGCGGGCGAGACAGCGCTGTTTCTCAACAAAAACGGCGGCCGCCTCACCGAACGCGGCATCGCCCTGCGCCTCAAGTCCTACGCCGCCGAACGCCTGCCCGGCGTGAACGTGCATCCGCATATGCTGCGCCACAGCTTCGCCACCCACTTGCTGCAATCCTCCGGCGACCTGCGCAGCGTGCAGGAGCTGCTCGGCCACAAAAACCTCGCCACCACGCAAATCTACACCCACCTTGACTATCAGCATCTGGCGCGCGAATACGACACCAAACACCCGCGCGCGAAGAAAGCAAATCCCAAAACAGAAAACGAATAACGAAAAAAAACCGCCACCAGGCGGTTTTTTTAATATCGACGGCAATTACGCCGCAAAGCGGGATTTCAGCTGCTGCAAAAACGCCTCACGTTGCTCTGCTTTGGAATTTGTAATATTGCCAAAATTCAGCCATTCGCGCCGCGCAATACCTACCTGCTTCAGCACCAGATTGACGAAAACGCGCTTGATCGGATTGCCCAAAAAATATTTCAGAACAAAATTCGGCGTGGTGGAAGTAGTAATGAGCGTCGCCTGGTGAATATGGGTCAGCAAACCCTTCGGCCCGGTCGCGCCAGGCGTGTAGGCAAAATTGACCTTCATGACCTTGTCCAAAAAACCCTTGGTCATCGCGGGCAGACTGCTCCACCAGACTGGACAAATAAAAATAATCTCGTCCGCCTCACGAATAAGCTGCCAATATTTCTCCACCAACGGATCAAGCGTTTCGCCCTTGCCATACAGCGCCAATTCCTCCTTGCGGAAAACCGGGTCAAAACCGTCGGCGTGCAAATCAATCAGCGCATGAGATTTCCCCTTGCCCTGCAAAGCGGCAATCACCGTTTCGAGAATGGCGTGGTTGAAACTTTTCTCATAAGGGTGGTCATAAATGATGAGGGTATGAGCCATAAAAAAACTCCAAAACAAAAAAACAAACGTCGCCATGGATAGGCGCATTTTCGCCGAATCCGGGCGCAATGCAAACCCTAACTGTCGCAAGCATCTCCCCCTCCCCGCGCCTTGCCAGCCCACCGCAACTGCCGTAGCCTCAGCGCATTTCCCCATCGGAGCATCCCATGCCTCCCGCCCGCATCCTCACCGACGAAAACCTCCGCCACTACGCCCCCGCCGCGCTGCCCGCCACCGCGCCACTCGTCCTCACCTGCCTCCAGCCGCACGAAGCCGATGCCGTCGCCGACCTGCTCACCGCCCGCGTCCATCTCCTCTCGCTGGACCGCAGCGACTGGGAGCACGCCTTCAGCCCGTGGCCCGCGCCGCGTGCCTTCAAAAAAGCGCCGGATTTCAGCGGCGGCGCGACTGAAACCCTCGCCAGTCTCGCTGCCTTGCTGCCCGCCGTCGAACAGCGCCTCGGCCTGCAACCGCGCTGGCGTGGCATCGCCGGATACTCGCTAGCCGGACTGTTCGCCGCCTGGAGCGCTTACCGCGACAGCCTGTTTCAGTGCGTCGCCTGCGTTTCCGGCTCGCTCTGGTTTGACGGCTGGACGGACTTCGCCACCACTCGCCCGCTGCAAACCCCGCCAGCGCGTGCGTACTTCTCGCTCGGCGACAGCGAAAAAAACAGCCGCCATCAACTGGCTCGCTGCCGACTAAAAACCGCAAGATTCGTCCCGCCCGCGCCCGCATAATGCGCGCCAAGGAGAACCCCATGCGCCACCCCGAATACAACGA
>NZ_CALJAH010000364.1 GCF_938028185.1 uncultured Cardiobacterium sp.
CACGGGGGAGGGGGTAGTTTGGTGGGCGACCGCAGAGCGAAGCCCGCAACGGGGCGGGTTTGAATTGCAAACAGCCCCCAGGACAGCGCCGCTCCGGCTTGTTACGCCTTCCGCGTTGCGTCCCACTCCAGCGGCAGGATGCAGCTACAGATGAGGTGGCGGTCACCGTAAACATTATCGACGCGGTTGACCGGGGTCAGGTATTTCGCCGGGTTCATGCCGTCCAGCGGGTAGATGGCGGTTTTGCGGTCGTAGCCGCGGTTCCAGTCGCCAGTGAGGTCGGCCAGCGTGTGCGGCGCGTTCACCAGCGGGTTGTCTTCGTGCGTCCATTCGCCGTTTTCGATGCGGCGGATTTCTTCGCGGATGGCGAGCATGGCGTCGCAGAAGCGGTCGAGTTCGGCGAGGCTTTCGCTTTCGGTCGGCTCGATCATCAGTGTGCCGGGGACGGGGAAGCTCATCGTCGGCGCGTGGAAGCCGTAGTCCATCAGCCGTTTGGCGATGTCATCCACGCTGACGCCGGCGCTGTCCTTGAACGGGCGGACGTCGATGATGCATTCGTGCGCGACGTGGCCGTCGGCATCGCTGTACAGCACTTCGTAGGCACCGTTCGCCTTGAGCCGCCGGGCGATGTAGTTGGCGTTTAATATCGCGACCTGGCTCGCTTTTTTCAGGCCGTCCGCGCCCATCATCCGCAGGTACATCCACGGGATGACGTCCACCAGCGCGCTGCCCCACGGCGCGGCGCTGACGGCGAGGCCGCCGCGATGTTCGAGCGGGACGACGCTGTGGCCGGGGAGGAAGGGTTTCAGGTGCTCTTTGACCGCTATCGGGCCGACACCGGGGCCGCCGCCGCCGTGCGGGATGGCGAAGGTTTTGTGCAGGTTCAGGTGCGAGACGTCGGAGCCGTAGAGGCCGGGCGCGGCGAGACCGACTTGCGCGTTGAAGTTGGCGCCGTCGAGGTAAACCTGGCCGCCGTAGCCGTGGATGATGGCGCAGAGTTCGCGGATGTTGCGCTCAAAGATGCCGTGGGTGGAGGGGTAGGTGACCATGATGGCGGCGAGGCGGTCAGCGTGTTCTTCGGCTTTGAGGACGAGGTCGGCGATGTCGATGTCGCCGTCTTCGTCGCAGGCAACGATGACGACTTCCATGCCCGCGAGTGCGGCGGACGCCGGGTTGGTGCCGTGCGCGGACTGCGGGATGAGGCAGACGTTGCGCTGGCCTTCGCCCCGGCTTTCGTGATACGCGCGGATGGCGAGCAGGCCGGTGTATTCGCCTTGCGCGCCGGAGTTGGGCTGGAGCGAGACGGCGTCGTAGCCGGTGGCTTCTGCCAGCATCGCTTCGAGACCGTCGAACAGTTCGCGGTAGCCTTCGGCCTGCTCCAGCGGGGCAAAGGGGTGGATGTCGGTGAACTGGCGCCAGGTGACGGGCATCATTTCACTGGCAGCGTTCAGCTTCATGGTGCAGGAGCCGAGCGGAATCATGGTGCGGTCGAGCGCCAAATCCCAGTCGGCGAGTTTGCGCAGGTAGCGCATCATTTCGGTCTCGCTGCGATGCTCTTTGAAGACCGGGTGCGTCAGGTACTGGCTGCTGCGCACGGCGAAGGCAGGCAGCATCGCCTGCGGTTTTTCGAGGGCAAATTCTTCGCTGCGCCCGGTGAAGATGGCGAGCAGCAGTTTGATTTCCGCTTCGCTGCTCAGTTCATCGAGGGAAACGCCGATGCTGCTGGCGTCAATGCGGCGCAGGTTGTAGCCCGCGTCATGCGCGCGCTGCATGATGCTGTCGGCGCGCGAGCCGACGTCGATGTGCAGCGTGTCGAAGAAGTGTTCGTAGGTGAATTTGAAGTGGTGTTTTTCCAGGGTCAGCGCGAGCTGGGTGGCGAGCTGATGCACGCGCACGCCGATGTTGCGCAGGCCTTCCGCACCGTGCCAGACGGCGAAGCAACCGGCCATGATGGCGAGTAGCGCTTGCGCGGTGCAGACGTTGCTGGTCGCCTTTTCGCGGCGGATGTGCTGTTCGCGCGTTTGCAGGGCGAGGCGGTAGGCGGGTTTGCCGTGGCTATCGACGGATACGCCGACGAGGCGGCCGGGCATCGAGCGCTTGAAGCTGTCGCGGGTTGCCATGAACGCCGCGTGCGGGCCACCAAAGCCGAGCGGCACGCCGAAGCGCTGCGCATTGCCGACGACGATGTCGGCGTTCCATTCGCCCGGCGGGGTGAGCACGGTCAAGGCGAGCAGGTCGGTGGCGACCACCAGCACCGCGCTGTTGGCGTGGACGATTTCGGCAAGGCCGCGATAATCGGCAACATGGCCGTGCGTATCCGGGTATTGCACCAGAACGCCGAAATATTCCGTCTGCGGCAAATCGTTTTTGCAATCGACGACCGCGATTTCGATGTCCTGATAACCGGCGCGGGTTAATAGCACGTCAATCGTCTGCGGATGCACGCGCTGATCGACGAGGAAGACATTGGATTTCACCTTGCTTTGCCGCCGCGCGAGGGTCATCGCTTCCGCCGCCGCGGTTGCTTCATCGAGCAATGAGGCATTGGCAATTTCCATGGCCGTCAAATCGCAGACCATGGTCTGAAAATTCAATAAGGCTTCCAGTCGTCCTTGTGAAATTTCCGGCTGATACGGCGTATAAGAGGTGTACCACGCCGGATTCTCCAGAATATTGCGCTGAATGACCGGCGGCACAATTGTGCCGTAATAGCCCTGACCAATCAGCGAACGGAAAACTTCATTCTTGTTGGCAATCTTCTGCAATGCCGCCAGCGCCTCACGTTCTGAAAGCGCGGCGGGCAATCGCATCTCCTTGCACCGGATATCCTGCGGCACGACCGCATCAATAAAATCATCGAGATTACTGAAACCCAAAAGTTTTAACATTTTCTCCTGTTCGGTGGGAGAAGGGCCAATATGGCGGGCAACAAAAGGCGCATGAACAGACACGACAAAATCCTCCACAAAAAAGCAAAAAGCGCCACTCGCGCGGCGCTACAAAAGGAAAATTATTTTTGGGCAAAAGCGCGATAGGCGGCCTCGTCCATCAAGCCATCCAGCTCCGCCACATCGGCGAGTTGCACCTTGTACACCCAGCCATCGGATTCCGGCGCGGTATTCATCAAACTGGGCTCATCGACCAAAGCCTGATTCACTTCCACCACCTCGCCGGATACCGGACTTTTTACTTCGCCGGCGGCTTTTACCGATTCAATGACCGCGGCTTCATCGCCAACCGCGACTTGCCGCCCGACTTCCGGCAATTCCACAAAAACAATATCGCCCAAGGCATCCTGGGCAAAATCGGTAATGCCCACTGTGCCGACAGAACCTTCGACGCGAATCCACTCATGATCTTCAGTAAATTTCAACATAAAACACCTCATAAAAAAACAGACTATGTGCAAAATGCCCCATTATTCTAACACAAGAAAAACACCCGGCCATGTGATAACCTACGCAACTTCACACACAAAACCAGGAAAAAACCATGAACATCATCCTGCTCGGCGCACCCGGCTCAGGCAAAGGCACCCAGGCAGCATTCCTCATTGAACAACACGGCCTCACCCACCTCTCCACCGGCGATATGCTGCGCGCCGAAATCGCCGCCGACAGCGAACTCGGTCGCCAGGCGAAAAGCATCATGGACAGCGGCGCGCTCGTCTCCGACGACATCGTCATTGCGATGATTGCCGCCCGCCTTGGCGACAATGGCGCGCTGTTCGACGGCTTCCCGCGCACCATCGCCCAGGCAGAAGCGCTGGACAAACTGCTCGCCGGGCGCGGCAGCCAGATTGACTGCGTGATTGAGCTGCAAGTCGATAACGAAGAAATCGTCAAGCGGATGCTCGCCCGTGGCCGAAGCGACGACAATGAAGAAACCATCCGCAACCGCCTCAAAGTCTTTGAAGCGCAGACCAAGCCGCTGATTGCCTATTACCAAGCGCAAGGCAAATTGCGCAGCATTGACGGCAGCGGCGAGCTGGACGCCATCCGCGCACGGATTGAAGCAGCGCTTTGATAGCGGTCGCCTGTCATGAAAAATCCCGCCATTGCGCGGGATTTTTTGTGGTCAATGTGCGAGACGGGCGAAGGCATTAAGCAGCATCTGCACCGAGATACAGATCAGCACCATCCCCATCAGCCGCTCCATCGCTTTCAGGCCGCGATTGCCGAAGATGCGATAGAGGAAGGGCGAGGAGAGCAAAATGGCGGCGGTGGCACACCAGGCAATGAGCAACGCGGGCAGGGTGTGGTGCAGGATGTCGCCGCTGTGGGCGCGCAACATCAGCGTCGCCAACAGCGACGGCCCGGCAAGCAGCGGGATGGCGAGCGGGACCAGCAGCGGTTCGCCTTCGTCTTCGTCGCCGCCCATGATGGAGCCGCCGCGCAGCGGGAAAATCATGCGGATGGCGATGATGAGCAGCACCAGTCCGCCCGCGATGGCGACGGCTTCCGGGGTGATGCCGAGCGCACGCAGCATCGCGGGGCCGGCAAAGAGGAAGAGCAGCATGACCACGAGCGCAATCAGCAGTTCGCGCAGGATGATGCGGCTGCGGCGGTGTTCGGCGACGGGTTTCAGGACAACGAGGAAGACCGGGACGTTGCCGAGCGGGTCCATGATGAAAAAGAGGGTGATGGCGGTCGCCCAGAGGGTTTCCATGGGTTTGCTCCGTTGTGAGAATGAAAAAGCCGCGACAGGCGGCTTGACTGGGCGAGCCAACCGCCCCTGTATGTGGCAAGAAAAATTTTGCTAAAACACCGCGTTAAACAGCACGAACGCCAGCGCGGCACACAGCCCGGCGGCGGGGACAGTAATCAGCCAGGCGAGCGCAATCGGCTTCATCAGCCGCCAGTTGGCGTTGCGGTTCACCAGGCCGATGCCGAGAATCGCGCCGACGAGGATATGCGTGCTGGAAACAGGCAGACCGAGCGAAGAGGCGAGCATGACGACGATGGCGGCGGCCAGCTCGGCGGTGAATCCCGCTGCCGGGCTCATCTCGGCGAGATGGGTGCCGACGGTGGCAATCACTTCGCGGCCAATGAACCACAGCCCCGCTACCAGCGCGACGCCGAAGGTTACCATGGCGACGGTCGGCACCGGGATGGCACCGTCGCCGATGGCTTGATTCTTCAGCACGTCAATGATGGCGGCAAACGGGCCGATGGCGTTGGCGATGTCGTTCGAGCCGTGGCTGAAGGCAAAGCCGGAGGCAGTCACCACCTGCATCCAGCTAAAAAGGATATAAGTGGCACGATTGACCTCGCCGCTGCGGAAACGGCGGGCATAGCGGCGCACCACATACCAGACGGCGACACTGACGACGATGATGATAAGGCCGTATTGCGTGTCGGAAAGGCCAAGATTCAGATTCTTCAGCCCTTTGAACAGCAGCATTGAAGTAATCATCAGCGCGCCGAACATCGCAATCAGCGGAATCCACACCCGCAGCGCGCGTCGCGCCAGCACCTTTTCCGCCTCCGTGCCGGGGGCGTGCGCGCCGTCGTCCTCGCGCAGCATCATCATCGAATGAATCTGGCTGATGCGTTTGGTCATCGGCTGGTGGACGCGGGTGCGCAGACTTTTGACGCGGCGGGAATATGTGGCGTGGTCGGCGACGGTACCGTGCATCAGCACGTGTTTCTTGATTTGCCCATAGACAATCCACGCCATGATGCCGCCAAGCACCGGCGAAATCACCCACGACATACCAATCTGGCCGATTTTGTGCCAGTACACCAGCGAAAAGGCGGCGTTGCTGTGCTGGCTGATACCAAGCGCGACAGACGCGCCGACGATGCCGCCGATGATGGAATGAGTGGTGGAGACGGGCAGCCCCTTGTACGAGGCGAACAGCAGCCACAAGGCGGCGGCGATGAGCGCGCTCATCATCACGAAAACGAACTGCATCGGCTGGATGTCAATCGCCGACAAATCAACGATGCCCTTGCTGATGGTATCCGTCACCTCCTTGCCCGCAATCAGCGCGCCGCTGACCTCGAACAGGGCGGCGACAATCAGCGCCTGGGTAATGGAAAGCGTGCCGGCGCCGACGGAGGTGCCAAAAGAATTGGCGACGTCATTGCCGCCGATATTGAAGGCCATGAACAGGCCAAAAGCGCAGGCGAGGATGAAGACAAAAGGGTGATTGAAACCGGTATAACCCAGTCCCCACCACACAAACCAAGCTACCGTCGCCATAAAGACGGTAACCAAAAACAGGCTCATACCGGACTTGCCACCCTTCGCGGCAATCTCGGTCGTTGTCGGTTTTTGCATAAAAAAATCCAAAATTGCGGGACGCCTGCGACAACCATAAAAAAATGAACAAATCGCAAACGGGCGCAATTTTAGAACATTTGCCGAAGGCGCAAAAGGGAAAAACGGCACCCGCGCCAGCCATATAAAAAACCACGGAAAAGCGCCATCGCGCCCGCATCGCCATTGCCAAAAAAACAGAAAAAACGATAATGACCGTCCGCTTTTGCCAGACCCATACATGAACACCACCGCCCCGCCCTCGCGCTGGCTGCCGCTGTTGATGGCCATCTCCATCTTCATGCAGATGCTGGATGCGACCATCTTGAACACCGCCCTGCCCGCCATCGCCGCCGACCTGCACGTCTCGCCGCTCAATATGCAGTCTGCCGTCATCTCCTACGCCCTCACCGTCGCCCTGCTCATCCCCGCCAGCGGTTACCTCGCCGACCGCTTCGGCACGCGCAAAACCTTCATCGTCGCGCTCGTCATCTTCATGCTCGGCTCGCTCCTCTGCGCGCTCGCCACCAGCCTGCCAATGCTCGTCGGCGCGCGCATCATTCAGGGCATGGGCGGCGCCATCATCATGCCGGTGCCGCGCCTGGCGCTGCTGAAAGTCTATGAAAAAAACCGGCTCATCAACGCCATCAATTACGCCATCATGTCCGCGCTCATCGGCCCCATCCTCGGCCCGCTGGTCGGCGGCTATCTCGTCCAGTACGCGAGCTGGCACTGGATTTTCCTCATCAATATCCCCTTCGGCATCATCGGCATCCTCTGCGCCATTCCCATCATGCCGGACGTCTATGGCGACACCCGCTTTGACGCCAGCGGCTTCGTGCTGATTGCCATCACCGCCACCGGGCTGACCCTCGCCCTGGAAATCGCCCCGCACGGCGGCGCCAACCTGCCGTGGGCGCTCTTGCTCGCGGTATTGTCGCTTGCCAGCGCCTTCGCCTACCTGCGCCACGCGCGGCGCAGCGACCACCCGCTCTTTCCGGTAAGCCTCATTCTGGTGCGCACCTTCCGCATCGGTCTCGCGGGCAACCTCGTCAGCCGTCTCGGCATCGGCGCCATGCCCTTCCTCATGCCGCTGCTGTATCAGGTCGCCCTCGGCTACAGCGCCAGCCTCTCCGGCTGGCTGATGACCCCGACCGTGGTCGGCGCCATCGTCGCCAAGCCTTTCGTCAAGCCGGTCATCGCCCGCTACGGCTACCGCCGCACCATCCTTGCCAACACCTGCCTGCTCGGCCTGCTGATGGCGGCAGTCGCCATCCCGCCGCAGCACACGCCCGTCTGGGTGTGGGTGGCGCTGCTTTTCGTCACCGGCCTCGGCAACTCGCTGCAATTTACCGCGATGAACACGCTCTCCATCGCCGACCTGCGCCCCGACCAAAACAGCAGTGGCAACAGCCTGCTTTCGGTCAACCAGCAACTCTCCACCAGCTTCGGCATCGCCATCGGCGCGCTGCTGCTGAAAATATTCAGCCTGGACGGCATCAGCCACGGCGACCTGCACACCGCCTTCCGCTACACCTTCATCGCCGTCGGCGGCATCACCTTCGCCTCCGCGCTCATTTTCTCCCGCCTGCACGACAGCGACGGCGCAGCGCTGCTGGAACGTTGACCGGAAAAAACCATGAAAAAAGCACGCCCCCACTACCTCGCCGCAGGCGCATTGCTCCTCGCAACCGCTGCCATCGTTATCGCTTACGGACAGATGAAAGCACGCACCACGGCGGAAACGCCCGCACCGCCACCGCCCACGATGGAAGACGTGGCGGCGCTTTCCCGTGTCATGCACGGCGCAGCCAGCCAGCAGCCCGCCGACACGCCGCTGGACGCCTACGGCAATCCCTACATCATTGGCGACCTGGGCGGTTACCCGGTCAATCTGCCGTCTTCGGTGGTCAGCCTGCTTGAGTACGACGATTCCCCCGGTTGGGACAGGGAAAAACTGCGCAACTACCAGCCGCCAGTGCGCAACTACCAATCCATCATTGATTCCTTCGGTTTCAGCTTGCGCTACCGCGACCATACCCTGCTGGACAGCCGCAAAAACCAGGCGGAATACGAGCAGGAAAGCGACCTGTTGCCCAATCCCTGGATAGACGTCGGCATCACGAGTGGCACGCGCTACCACCAAGACGAGCACGTTTGGGATCGCCTTATCGCCAGCGATTTGGAGAACAGCTATCCCTCCGGCCCGCCGGTCTATCAGCACGATGGCAATGAAATCGCATTCGGGCTGGAGCGCTATATCATCCCCGGCATCAACCCTGCCAATAACCTGCCCTGGCGCGAGAATCACAGTGCGGATGACGTGTTCGTCCACCGCGATGCGGCGGGACACGTCAATGCCTATATCCGCTGCTCCAACAACGCCGTGCCGCACCCGCCGTGCAGCCACTATTTCAGCGTCAGCGGCGACATGAAAGTAGATGCCAGTTTGCTCTATGACCGCCAGCTGTTGCCGGACTGGCAGAAGATTCAGCAGGCCGCCGATAGCGCCATTCATGGTTTTGTCGTCACGACGGCCAGCCGCTGAAATACAAGTTGCGGTTTTATCGCCCCTGCCTGCCATCCCGCAAGACAGCGGCATCTGTCGCCCACAAAAAACCCCGCCGCAGCGGGGTTCTTTCTTGCAGGTGTTACGTTTAATGACTATCGCTACTGCCGACTGCCTGTTGCAGGTAGTTCGGCGTGCCAAGCGATGCCATCAGGTCTTGCTGCGTTTCCAGCCAGTCAATGTATTCCTCGACATCGTCGAGCAATTCCTCCACCAAGGTACGCGAAACGAAATCGCGCTGCTCGCCCAGCAGTTTGACGGCGGCGACCAAATCGGCGTGTTGCGCCTCTGCTGCCTGCAAGTCGCAGGCAATGGCTTCCGCGACCGTCTCGCCAATCAGCAGTTTGCCGAGGTCTTGCAGATTGGGCAGCCCTTCCAGCAGGAAAATACGGGCAATCAGCTTGTCCGCGTTTTTCATCGCGCGGATGGACTGCTTGTAGATGGTGTGGCCGAGGTCATCATAGCCCCAGTTGTTCAGCATCCGCGCGTGGAGGAAATACTGGTTGATGACGGTCAGCTCGTGCCGCAGCAGCCGGTTGAGGCTGGCGAGCACTTCCGGGGTAATTTGCATGGCGCCCCCTTAGAGCTGGCTTTGCAGGTAGTTGGCAAGCCCCATGTCTTCAATTTGGCGCAGTTGCTGTTCGAGCCAGTGCGCGTGGTCTTCCTCGGTGTCTTTCAGTTGGTCAATCAGCATATTGCGGGTGACGTAGTCCTGGTGCTTTTCGCAGAGGGCGATGCCTTTTTTCAGGGCGTCGCGCACCTTGTATTCCAGTTGCAGATCGTTTTCGATCATGGATTTCACGTCCGTGCCGATGTGCAGCGCTTCCGGCACCATGTTCGGCGTGCCTTCCAGCATGAGCACGCGCTTGATCATCAGCGTGGCGTGCTCGGTTTCGTGCTGCATTTCGTGGTGGTTGGCCTCAAAGAGCTTGGTGTAGCCCCACTCGTCGTACATCCGCGCGTGGATGAAATACTGGTCGCGCGCGGCGAGTTCGCCAGCGGTGAGTTCGTTCAGATAAGCGATAACTTCGGCATTGCCTTTCATGGATTTTCTCCGGTTGAATTGATAAGGGGCGGCGAGTATCGCGGCGGTTTATAGCGGCGTCAAATTTTGTTTTGCTGCGGACGGGAATTTTTGCGGACGGTTTTTTAATTTGTTGTTGTCAAACGATTTTTTGTTGCGGCGGGGAGCTTTTATCATTTGATTTACTAATCAAGATTTCGCAGTTCAAATAGTAATACTTATTGAAATAACGTTTGTGCGCGGCCATTATGGCCCGGCGTACTTAAGAACCTGTTCAAAATCCCGGTTATCCATACAAATTTGAATTGCTGCGCCGAATTGTCCCCCCTCCCTTGCAGGGCGCGTAGCACCCGCAGCGGGCTTCGCCCTGCAGGGGAGGGGGAATTTCACCCGCAGACTCTAAACAGGTTCTGAGATTTTCGGTGGATGGCGATAGTCCCGCATTCAAAGCAACGCAACCCGCCCATAGCCCAAAGGAAACGCCACTTGCGTGGCGTTTTCCGTTAATGCCGCTGATAACGGCGGCGGATGGCGTGCAAATGCTGTGGCGTGTCGGCATCGCCATTGACAAGCCCGTCCAATGCGCGCATCACCAGCAGTAGTCCGTCGGTGTTTGCCGCGCTGCCGCGCCACGCCTCCTCGGCAATCGGCAGCAGGCCGCTGCGCTCCGGCAGCGCCTGCTCGCGCGCCATCCAGGCGTGCATTTTCGGAATATAGACCCATTGCAACCATTCGCTGAAGGTGAGGGTATCGACGCAAAACGGCTCGGTGCTGGCAAGTGCCGCCGCATCCGGCGACGACTCGCCCCACCAGCCCGCGTCCAGCAATGCCAGTTCGAGCGCGGCGAGCAGCTCCCGCATCTGTTCCAGTTCACTCATGCGAGATGCTCCAGCAGCGCGTCGGCAAAGGCGCTGGTGCTGACTTCCGTCGCGCCGTCCATCAGGCGGGCAAAATCGTAGGTGACGGTTTTGGCGGCGATGGTCGCGGTGTAGGCGCGGTTGATGCGTTCTGCCGCTTCAATCCAGCCGAGATGCTCCAGCATCATCACCCCGGAGAGCAGGAGCGAGCTGGGATTGGCGCGATTTTTGCCCGCGTGTTTCGGCGCGCTGCCATGCGTCGCTTCAAAAACGGCCAAACCCGCGCCGATGTTCGCGCCGGGGGCGATGCCGATGCCGCCGACCTGCGCCGCGAGCGCGTCGGAGAGGTAGTCGCCGTTCAGGTTCAGGGTGGCGATAACGTCATATTCCGCCGGGCGCAGCAGCATCATCTGGAACATCGCGTCGGCGATACGGTCCTTGATGACGATTTTGCCCGCAGGCGGCTCGCCGTCGCATTCATCCTCGCGCACCGTCTGGCCGGGGAAAAGCTCGCGCGCGACCTCGTAGCCCCACTCGCGGAACGCGCCCTCGGTGTATTTCATGATGTTGCCCTTGTGGACGAGGGTCACGCTGCGCCGCCCGTGCGCAATGGCGTATTCAATCGCCATCTGAATCAGTCGCTTGCTGGCAAATGCGGAAACGGGCTTGATGCCGAGCGCCGCGCCGTCGAAAAACTGCGCGCCCAGCTCGCGCCGCAGGAAGTCGGCCAGTTTGGCGTTTTCCGCGCTGCCCGCCGCGTACTCAATGCCCGCATAAACATCTTCGGTATTCTCGCGGAAGATGACGACATCAAGGTCGTCGGGGCGCAGCATCGGCGAGGGGACGCCCGCGTAATGACGCACCGGGCGGACGCAGGCATAGAGGTCAAGCGTCTGCCGCAGGGCGACATTGAGTGAGCGGAAACCGCCGCCCACCGGCGTGGTCAAAGGCCCCTTGATGGCGACGCGCAACTGGCGCAGTGCGGCGAGCGTGTCTGGCGGGAAAGCATCGCCGCCTTGCGCGGCAGCGGCTTCACCGAGCGGCAAATCACACCAGACGATGCGGCGGCGGTCGCCATAAGCGGCACGGACGGCGGCATCCCAGACGCGGCGCGACGCCTGCATGATTTCCGGGCCGATGCCGTCGCCGGCGATGCAGCCAATCCAGGGATGGTCCGGCACCTGCCATTGGCCGTTATGCCAGCCGATCAAAGCGCCGCCAGCGGGGAAAGTTTGCGTGGTCATGATGACACCTCCGGGTAGGTTGGGAATGCGGCAATATTAGCGCCAATCGGCGCGGGCGGGGTGTTTTCAGAGCACATCGCCGTGAGCTTTGCAGGTTGGCTTAGGCGCTGTTTACAATTGGTCATAACATGATGATTTCATTAGCAGGTTTGGCTAAGGCCTGTTTACCATTCAGCCGTAAACACGCCCAAGCCAATGCGGTTGCGTAGGACAATTCTATGAGCTACATCATTAGCTTGTAGGGTGTGTGCCGCAGGCATGCACGCGTTTGCCGATGTCAAATTCCCGCGTGCGTGTCGGCTACGCCGCCACACACCCTACGCACGGAACCCGCCCGCTGCAGACTTCGCCCTGCAGGGGAGGGGAATTTTTCAAATTGCAAACAGCCCATAGCAACATTGCCGCCGATCGGCCCCTCCCCCGCAGCAAACGCAGCGGGCGGGTTCTCACGCAAAATACGCCCGCATTTTGCGTGGGGGCTGGGGGAAGCGCTCACAACATCCGCCGATGCTTCATCATCATCGCCGAACGTCGGGCATAAATGCCCGACCTGCGATACCTGAGCGCTCAAGGTGTATGTAAATCACCGTCAGCCAGCGCACCACAACCCTGCTAAAATTCCCTGAAAATCCCGTAACAAACGCGGGGTTTCACCAACAAACCATTGAAAATACAAAGGAAAACCGGTAAAATGAACAAGCCAACAGCCAACAGCCAACAGCCAACAGCCAACAGCCAACAGCCAACACGCCTGACGCGCTAAACGCCAAAACCCAGGCCTTCCTCAGCGGCCTCGAAGCCGACCTGTGGAAAGCCGCCGACAAACTCCGCGCCGAGCTGGACGCCGCCAACTACAAACACATCGTCCTCGGCCTCATCTTCCTCAAATACATCAGCGACAGCTTCAGCGCCCAACAACAGCGCATCACCGCCGACCTCAAAAACCCGGCAAACCCCTACCACCTCGACCCTGCCGACTACGACAGCCCCGACGCCTACACCGCCGCCATCGCCGCCGAACTCGAAGACCGCGACTACTACACCAAAGACGCCGTCTTTTGGGTACCGCGGGAGGCGCGCTGGGACGAAATCGCCGCCGTCGCCACCCTCGAACCCGGCGCCGAACTCCCCTGGGGCGGCAGACACGGCGGCGTCGCCAAACTCATCGACGACGCCTTCGACGCCATCGAAAAAGACAACCCCCGCCTCAAAGGCGTCCTCCAGCGCATCAGCGACTACGGCGTCAGCAGCCAGACCCTCATCGGCCTCATCCAGCTCTTCAGCGACACCAGCTTCAGCGGCCACGGCGCGCTCAGCGCCAAAGACATCCTCGGCCACGTTTACGAATACTTCCTCGGCCGCTTTGCCCTCGCCGAAGGCAAACGCGGCGGCCAATACTTCACCCCCAAAGCCATCGTCAGCCTCATCGTCGCCATGCTGGAGCCCTACCACGGCCGCGTCTATGACCCGGCGATGGGCAGCGGCGGCTTCTTCGTCCAGACCGAACGCTTCATCCGCGCCCACCAGGGCAACCCCGCCGACGCCATCTCCATCTACGGCCAAGAAAAAAACCGCACCACCTGGAAACTGGCGGCGATGAACATGGCAATCCGTGGCATCGAATACAACTTCGGCAAAGGCCCGGCGGACAGCTTTACCGCGCCGCAGCACATCGACCAAAAAATGGATTACGTCATGGCAAACCCACCCTTTAACGCCGACGAATGGTGGAGCGAAGCACTCGCCGGCGACCCGCGCTGGCAATACGGCATCCCGCCCGCAGGCAACGCCAACTACGCCTGGCTACAACACATGCTCTACCACCTCGCCCCGACAGGGCGCATGGCGCTCTTGCTTGCCAACGGCTCGATGAGCAGCCAAAGCAGCGGCGAAGGCGACATCCGCCGCGCATTCATCGAAGCCGACCTGGTAGAAGCGATGATAGCCCTGCCCGGCCAACTCTTTACCAACACCCAAATCCCCGCCTGCATCTGGCTGCTGCACAAAGCCAAACCACGCCGCGGCGAAACCCTCTTTATTGACGCGCGCAACCTGGGCTACATGAAAGACCGCGCCCAACGCGACCTCAGCGACGCCGACATCGCGCGCATCGCCGCCACCTACCACCGCTGGCAAAAAGCGGACAACTACCACAACGAACCCGCCTACAGCTACGCCGCGACCAAAGAAGAAATCGCGCGCAACGACTACGTCTTGACACCCGGCCGCTACGTCGGCACGGTGGAGGCCGAAACCGACAGCGAACCCTTTGCCGAAAAAATGACGCGACTCACCGCGCTACTCAACGAACAATTTGCGCAAGGCGCGGCATTGGAAGCGCAGATAAAAGCAAATTTGGGAGAGTTGGGTTATGAATAATGAAAGCCGCATTACGGATATTGTTGATTTCAACCCACCCCGCAAGCTCAAAAAAGGACAAATTGCACCATTTATTGATATGGCGGCATTGTCAACCAATGAGAGGGATATTGTAGAAATTACAGAAAAAGCATTTACAGGAGGCGCAAAATTCAGAAACGGCGATACCTTATTTGCCCGCATTACGCCATGTCTGGAAAATGGAAAAACGGGTAAAGTATCAAATCTTTCAGACGAATCTATTGGGCATGGCTCAACAGAATTCATTGTTATGACGGCCAAAGATCCAAAAATTGACGAAGATTACGTTTATTATTTGGCAAGGCTGCCTGAATTTCGCAAATTTGCCCAAATGCGGATGACGGGAACATCAGGAAGACAGCGAGTCTCATGGCAGGATTTGGCGGAATTTACCTTTGCATTTCCCGAACCAGAAAAGCGTAAAGCAGCAGGCGCATTTCTAAAAACACTAGACGACAAAATCCTTCTCAACACCCAAACCAACCAAACCCTCGAACAAATCGCGCAAGCCATCTACAAAAGCTGGTTTGTCGAATACGAGCCGACGCGCGCCAAAGCGGCGGTGCTGGCGGCGGGCGGCAGCAAGGCGGACGCAGAAAGCGCGGCAATGACCACCATCAGCGGCAAAAGCGCCGCCGAACTCGCTACCCTCAAACAACAGCAACCCGCCCGCTACCAACAACTCGCCGACCTCGCCGCCGCCTTCCCCGCCGCCCTCGTCCCCGCTGACGACTTCGGCGAAATTCCGGCGGGGTGGGAAATATCCACTATCGGTGAGTCCTATTCCGTTGTAATGGGGCAATCGCCAAATGGCGAAACCTATAACGAAGAAGGGCAAGGAACATTGTTCTATCAAGGGCGCGCAGAATTTGGCGAACGATTCCCCCGCCCGCGCTTGTACACAACCGCCCCAAAACGCATGGCACAGAAAGGCGACGTTATGATGAGCGTTCGCGCGCCCGTTGGCGATTTAAATGTCGCGCTTGAAGATTGCTGCATAGGGCGGGGGTTGGCGGCTTTACACCATAAAAGCGGTAGCTTTTCATTTGGGCTATACCAAATCCAATCATTAAAACCCGTGCTGGATTTATTTAATGGTGAAGGAACTGTGTTTGGTTCAATTAACCAAAAAGACCTAAAAGCCATTAACGTCTTACAACCCACTAATACAATAATTTCTTTATTTAACGACAGATATTTATCCATTGACGAACAGATTCAAAACAACACTCGACAGAACATATTATTGTCGGAAACCCGCGACATTATGCTGCCTAAATTGTTAAATGGAGATATAGAAGCATGAATAACAATGAACTACTACTCAAAGAGCTGATTTAACCCAAGAAGATTGTTGTGCAATATTAGCTTGCATCTTGAGCCAAACCATAAACAAAAGATTTTAACGGAGAATCCCTAAATGACTAAAGTAATAAACATAGATGAAATTAAGGTTATTGACACATCAAACCCCTTGGATGAGCAAGAGTTCATCAAAGAACAATATGATATTGAGACATACCCATTCTTGAGCTTAAAAATTGATACATTTGAGCAGCTTGAATATTTATTTAGAGAGATTAGAAGAGATGAAGAAAGAAAGAGTGATAAAAGATTTAAATTTATCTATAGAGGACAGAAAGATTTTAACTGGATATTGCAAAGCTCCCTAGAAAGAGATGCCAAGTTGTATGGAGTATGTTTTGATACTTTAGAAAGTATTTCTGCTAGGAATTTTAAAGAACTTGCTCGCGGAAAATTATCTGATCAATCTATTCTTAGAAATCCAAACCATGAAGAACTTGAAAATGAGATATGGGCAGCAGGGCAGCATATGGGATTAAAATCTCCTTTGCTTGATTGGTCTAAGGTATTTTACATTGCATTATTTTTTGCGTTTGAGAAAGAACTAGAAGAAATAAAATATAGAGCAGTCTATCGCATAGATACCTTAAGCCTTGCTAATCACACTGGGCATGGTCATGTGGGATTTATCTTTAATCCATATTCAGATCCCATAGGAAGAATCACTGCCCAACAAGGAATATTTACTACTTATGGTATGGTTGGCATATTAAACAAGGAGGAAGAATCTATAGAAAAAAGGAATATTTCGCTAAGTGAAAAATATAAAGATAAAATTCGCAATGCAATCAAGCTATATATAAGCAATGATCTAAGAAAAGAAATTATTTCTTACTTAAGCCATTTAGGTATCCGCTTTGAAACTATTTACCCAGATTTACAGGGCGCAGTATTAGAAGCCAATTATAGATTGGAGCAAAGTATAAAAAACATAAAGAAACACCAAGAGGAACAAAATCAAAAGAAGCAACCTGCAAACCGCGAAGGAATAATCACCACATGACTGCACGGAAAATATCGCAAGCGCCAATCTGCTCCCTCCCCCCGTGGGGGAGGGCTGGGGTG
>NZ_CALJAH010000365.1 GCF_938028185.1 uncultured Cardiobacterium sp.
ACCAACTCGACCGCGACTGGCGCGCGCAAATCCTCTGCCTGCGCATCGGCGGCAACGACCTCATCAGCCACCTGCACCTGCGCCGTCCGCGCGACGCCACCCTCTACGCCACCCCCGTCGGCAGCCTGATAGACCGCCTCGTCGGCATCTACAAACCGCACGGCTACCACCTCTCCGCGCCGGTCTTTGAACTGCTCGACCAGCCGGAACTGCTGGCGCAAGAAGTGGCAGAAGACCTGCGCCACGGCCTCACCGGCAAAAGCGCCATACACCCGGCGCAAGTCGCCATCATCGAAGCGCATTACCGCGTGAGCAAATCCGAACGCGACCTCGCCGCGCAAATCCTTGCCGACGACAGCGCCATCTTCCGCGCGAACGGGGCGATGCAAGAAAAAACCACGCATGGCAAATGGGCGCAAAACATCTTGCAGGCGGCGGAGCACTGGTTGGAAGAATGAAGCCGCGCAGCCCGTTCCGCTTTTTCCCTGTCCCGCGCCATGTACACCGCTTGCAGCGCCGACGCCGTTAGCGGCTTGCCGTACAAATCAAAAAAGTCTTCCCCGCCATCGGCTTTTTCTGCACCAATAAAGCCTTGCTCGCCATAAATATGCACATCGCGGTAACGCGGAATGATTTCCTGCCCGCTGCGGTCAATCAGGGTGTATTGTCTTTTAATCCTGACGCGCGCCACGTCGCGATGGAAGTCATCGGCATAATCATAGATAAAAGGAATGACCTCCCGCCCTTTGTCATCAATATAGCCGAAGCTCTCCTGATTGATCTTGCGTGCGCGCCGCAGTCCATTGGAAAGTTTGCCCAGATAGTCATAAGTATAGTCATGCGGTGCAGGAACAAGTTCCCGGCTTTTTGTATCAAGAATCCATTCCTGGCCATTGTCAGCTACGCGCACCCGCCCGTCGGCAACATCACCAACCTCGTCAAATTCCAGTGCAGAAAAAGGAGCGGGACAACGGAAAAGGTCATACCAGAGAATATCAACATGACTGATGAACCAGTACAACAGCAGCAGCGCTATTGCAGTCCCCGTCATAACTACCAGGTATTGTGCAATTATCGAATGCTCAATGATGCGCCAGATTTTGTTTTTCATAAATTTCCTGCGAGGTATGAAAAAATGACAGACAAGCCGACAGCGGCAATTATTGAATCACTCCGTCAGACAGAAAACAATGTCGGTCAATCCGTTGCCCAAAGCGACACGAAATCCGCAGCGAATCGTATTGCATTGTCCCTCGTCCGGGCAGATGTGCGACAATGCCCACCCCTTTATTTCATACAAGGAGTGTCCCATGTCCCACCCCGCCATTTATCGCAATCCGCCACGGCTTGCCGTCATCTACGCCATATTGCTGTTCGTCCTGATCGCCACCTGCATTTACAACGGTGAAAATGACCTGCCCTTTACGATCGTGTTGTTGCTCGTCTCTTCGCCTTTGCTGTTGTTTGCGCTTTATCGCCTGCTCGCCAGCCTGCTGCGTCGTGCCGAGGTTTTTGACGACCGCATTTGCTATCGCGGTCTCTTGGGCAGCAAAACGTTTGAATTTTCGCCAGAAATGGAGCTTTACGTCGCCCGCGGGCTTTACCGTCTGCTTGTCGTTTTCCGCCCGCACTGGACGGTCATTCGTCTGCGCAATGACGATGGCAACCGCCTACGCATCGCCCTGCATTGGCAGGCGGCGGAAGACATCGTCGCCGCCATCGAGGAATATCAGATACGCCACACCCTACCCGCCTTGCAACGCGCCTTTGCCGCCCATGAGGCTATTGTTTTTGGTTGGTTGACGAGCAGTTCGGATGAAATCAGTAGAAAAAACAAGGTAGTCTCACTAGACGACGACTGTGATTGCGACATTGCCAACGGCGATTTCAGCGTGCGCCAGCGCAAGGCGGACGGCAGCCGCGCCTGGTGGCCGCTACTCAGTGTTCCCTGCCAGAAAATTGCCAATCTGCGCCTATTCTGCCTGCTTCATGGCTGGAATGTGGACTTGAAGTGAGGCCACCCGCCGCGATTACACCCCGCCGTTTGCTTTCTGAATTTATGGCGATACGCCGCTTGATGTAAACGGGTGGCAACTGGCACGCCCCGCCAATCGCCGATATAATCGGCGGTGCAGCATTCCTGCAAAAATCCTTTCTTTTCAAACTACAGGAGAATTTCCATGGCCATCAGTCTGCAAAAAGGCGGCAACGTCAGCCTGAGCAAAGAAGCCCCCGGTATGCAAAAGATGCTCATCGGCCTGGGTTGGGATGTGCGCGCCACCGACGGCGCCGATTTCGACCTGGACGGCAGCGCCTTCTTGCTCAATGCCAGCGGCAAGGTGCGCTCGGATGCCGATTTCATCTTCTACAACCAGCCGAAATCTGCCGACGGCAGCGTCGTCCACACCGGCGACAACCGCACCGGCGAGGGCGAAGGCGATGACGAAACCATCATCGTTGAGCTGAACAAGGTACCGGCAGATGTGGAAAAAATCGCCGTCGCCGTCACCATTCACGACGCCGAGGCGCGCGGCCAGAACTTCGGTCAGGTTTCCAGCGCCTTTATCCGCTGCGTCAATCAGGACAACGGCACCGAAATCGCCCGCTTTGACCTCTCCGAAGATGCCTCGGTAGAGACGGCGATGATTTTCGGCGAGATTTACCGCCACAACGGCGAATGGAAATTCAAGGCCATCGGCCAGGGTTTCAAGGGCGGTCTCGGCCCGCTCGCCAAAAATTACGGCGTCAATATTTAAGTGCCATCACCGGCCAGGCTGCCCGCACCGGGCAGCTTTTTTTTGCGGCGAGTTGTCTTTGTTCACGCAGTATAGCCATCCACCGAAAGCCTCATACGGTGTTGCGCCGCCTCGCCGTACAAATGCGTACTGCCTTCGGCGGCGCGCCTTGTC
>NZ_CALJAH010000366.1 GCF_938028185.1 uncultured Cardiobacterium sp.
ACGGCCGACCCGCAGGATTTTCCCTTCCGCCCGAACACGCCGCTGGGCGAATGGTGTTTGGAACAAGCGCTGGCGCTTGCCACGCCGCCCGCCACCGTCGTTTTCCATTACGACGAACGCGACGGCAAAATCAGCGACATCGCCAGTCATCAAGGGCAAAGCGGCTGGCTGCGCCTCGACAAGCTGACCGCGAAAAGCCGCGCGGCCACCGCTGAAGCGCTGGTGTTCACCGCCTGCAACGATGCGGGCGACGTGCTCGATGCCGATTTCTGTCGCCATTTGCTCTCGCTCGCCGGGGAAGACGCGGGCGGGGCGGCTGCCGTTCCCGCCTTCCTCGCCGAATGTGCCGCCGCCAACATCGAAACAGAAACGCTGCGGCAGAAAGGCATCTGCGACGCGGAAATGGTGGAAGCACGCCAGCGTCTTGCGCAATGGGCAGAAGACCAGATACGCGGCCTGGAGCGGGAGCTGGAAGAAGCCAGGCGCGAGGAAAAACAGGAACAACGCCGCAGTGCTGCACTCACCGACCGCGCCGAACAGCTCGCAGCGGAAGAAACCTTGCAGCGGATGCGCCAGCGCATCCGCAAATTGCGCAGCCAGATTGACGAACGTGAGGAGGAAATCGCGGCCAAACGCGACCGTCTCATCGGCGAATTACGCGCGCGAATTGCCCAGCAAACATCGAGCCAAAACCTGCTCGTCCTGCGCTGGCAAATCGCCTGAAAATCCGCCCGCTGCGGGCGTTTTGTGATACATTGCGCGCGCGCCGCTCCGACCAGACCGGCGCTTTCCCAAACCTTTCGGAGTACAACAACAATGAGTAAATCCCAATCCCTGCAAGACCCTTACCTCAATGCCCTGCGCAAAGAACGCATCCCGGTATCCGTGTATCTGGTCAATGGCATCAAACTTCAGGGACAAATCGAATCGTTTGACGCTTTCGTGCTGCTACTGCGCAACAACATCTCGCAGATGGTGTACAAGCACGCGATTTCGACCATCGTGCCGGCGCGCAACGTCCGCCTGCCCGGTGAAGACGAAGAAGGCGAGGAAGGCGAACAACCCGCCGCCCCCGCTGCGGAAGCTGTCGCCCGTCCGAGCACCGACCCGCTTTATTGATGATGCAACGACAGCCGACTTTCGCCGCGCTTTCCGCAAGGGAGGCGCGTTTTGTTTGAGCGACCGAAAAGCGGCGAACGCGCCGCGCTGGTGCAGGTGGACATCAACCGCACCCCGGATCCGGCGGTCGAAGAGGAGTTCCACCAGCTCGCCCTCTCTGCCGGAGCGCAAATCATCTGGGCGGAGCGCTACAGCCGCGGCGAAGCCGAGCCGCGCTATTACATTGGCCGTGGACAGGCGGAAGCGCTGGCGGCGGCGGTGAAGGCGCACGACATCGAGCTCGTCATCTTCAACGCGCCACTCTCGCCCTCGCAGGAGCGCAATCTGGAAAAACTGTGCAGCGCGCGCGTGCTCGATCGCAGCGGGCTGGTGCTGGACATCTTCGCGCAGCGGGCGCGCAGCCACGAAGGCAAACTGCAAGTGGAACTGGCGCAGTTGAACCACCTGGCGACGCGGCTGGTACGCGGCTGGACGCACCTGGAGCGGCAAAAAGGCGGCATCGGCCTGCGCGGCCCCGGCGAAACCCAGCTCGAAACCGACCGCCGCCTGCTCGCCGTGCGCATCAAGCAGTTGCAACGCCGCCTTACCCACGTCAAAAAACAGCGCGAAGAAAACCGCAAGGCGCGGGCGCGGCGCGACATCCCGACCGTCGCCCTTGCCGGATACACCAACTCCGGCAAATCGACACTGTTCAACACCATCACCGAAGCGGACGTGTACGCGCAAGACCAGCTCTTTGCCACCCTCGACCCGACCTGGCGCAAACTCAACCACGCCGGGGCGCAGACCATCCTCATGGCTGACACCGTCGGCTTTGTCAGCGACCTGCCGCACGAACTCGTCGCCGCCTTCTCCGCCACATTGGAAGAAACCGCGCGCGCTGACCTGCTGCTGCACGTCATCGACGTCGCCGACCCGCACCATCTGGAGCGCGAAGAAGTCGTGGAAGACGTGCTGAAAAGCATCAACGCCGCCGACGTCCCCACCCTGCGCGTCTATAACAAAATCGACCTGCGCGGCGAAGC
>NZ_CALJAH010000367.1 GCF_938028185.1 uncultured Cardiobacterium sp.
CGCTCACCCCCTCCCCAACCCTCCCCCGCTGCGGGCTTCGCCCTGCAGGGGAGGGAGCAGTTTGGTGGATGACCGCAGAGCAAAGCTCACAACGGGGCAGGGTTGAAATATAAACAGCCCTTAGCGGTCTCAAGACACTTTCAGCGTCTCAATCAGCGCGCGCAGCGCCGCCGAAATCTGCCGTCTGCCGGGGTAGTAGAGGTAAAAACCGGGAAACGGCGGGCACCAGTCGGCCAGTACCCGTTGTAGGCGCCCGTCGGCGAGCGCGGATGCGGCGTAGGCGTCGGCGGTGTAGGCGAGGCCGACGCCATCGGTGGCGGCATTGAGCATCAGTTCGGCGTCATCGAGGATGAGGTTGCCGCGCACGGCGATGTTCAGCGTTTCGCCGTCTTTGGCGAATGCCCAGCGGTGCAGTTCGCCGCTGCTGATTTTGCGATAGCCGATGCAGTTGTGCGCACGCAGGTCGTGCGGCGTTTGCGGCGGCGGGCGCTGCGCGAAGTAGGCAGGCGCGCCGACCACGGCGCGGCTCATGTCGGGCGTGATGCGCACCGCCACCATGCCCGGCGCGACGCTTTCGCCGAGACGCACGCCCGCGTCGAAACCTTCTTTGACGATGTCAATAAAGCCGTTGTCGGCGGCGAGTTCCAGCACGATGTCCGGGTAGTGTTCGCTGAAGCGGCAGAACAGCGGCAGGATGTGGCAGGCGGCGGCGCTGCGCGGCACGCTGATGCGCAGCCGCCCCATCGGGTGAGCGCGAAAGCCGTTCACCGTTTCCAGCGCCGCGTCGATTTCTTCCAGCGCCGGGGCGAGGGTGGCGTAGAGTTGCTGCCCCGCTTCGGTCAGCGCGACGCTGCGGGTGGTGCGGTTCAAGAGGCGCACGCCGAGGCGCGCTTCCAACGTGCGCAGGGTGTGCGAGAGGGTGGTCGGTTTCAGGTTCAGTTGCGCGGCGGCGCGGCGGAAACTGCCTTCGCGGGCGATGGCGGCAAAGGCGGCGAGTTCGCCCAGTTCGGAGGTTCGCATGATGATTCCGGGGAAAAGCGCGGATTGTACCGTTTCATGCAGCAATTCATGCGATAAAAGGCGGCTTATCTCGCACAATCGCGGTGTCTATCATGCGCCTCCCTTTCAACCACGGAGAATCCATGAAACGCCAATCCCTTGTTGCCCTCGCCCTCGCGGCGCTTGTCGTCCCCGCACTTGCCGCCGACATCGCCCTGCCGGAACACGCCCATCCCGAAGGCGTCGTCTTCGATGACGACGGCAATCTCTACGTCACCAGCATGGGACGCGGCGCGGTCGATCGCGTCCGCCCCGGCGCGGATACCGCCGAACCCTTCACCGCCCCCGGCAGCGGCGGACTGATGGGCGCGCAAGGCGGCCGCATTGACGCAAAACGCGGCCTGCTCTACGTCTGCTCCAGCCACAACGGCGCCAACCCGCACGCCAAAAAAGGCGCCTCCGCCCTCAAGGCCTTTGCGCTCAAAGACGGCAGCCTGCAAGGCAGTTGGGACTTGCCCGGCGGCGCAAAGGCCTATTGCAACGACATGGTTGTCCTGCCTTCCGGCGCGGTGCTGGTGACAGACAGCCTCAACCCGGAAATCCTCGTGCTGCGACCGGGCAGCGACAAGCTGGACGTTTGGCTGAAAAGCGACAAATTCGCGGGCGAAAGCTACGCGCTGAATAACCTCGCGCTTGAAGCCGATGCGCGCACGCTCTACGTCGGCAAACTGGACAGCGGCGAGCTGCTGCGCCTGCGCCTCACCGCCGACGAACAACCGGCGGGCGAGCCTGAAATCATCCGCCTGCCGCGCCGTATTGACGACCCGGACGGCATCGCCCTGCTCGCGCCCGGCAAAATGCTCATCTGCGAAGCGAGCGTCGTTGCCAACCGGGGCAAAATCAGCTTGCTCGAAATTGACGGCGACCGCGCCCGCCTGACGCCGGTCATCGAAAATGCCGATCTCGCCGTGCCGACCGGCGTCGCCGTGCATGACGGCAAAATTTACGTCGCTGAAAGCCAAGTGGCGGCGTTGTTCATCCCCGAACGCGCGAAAGACGGCCTCAAACCCTTCCGCGTACGCCGCTTTGAGCTGCCTGCGACGGTTGCAGCGCTGGCGGGGCAATAGAGCCTTTGCCATAAAAAACGCCGCGGGATGCGGCGTTTTTTTGTGAGCATCATTCGGTGGCAGGCGGTGGTGCGGTGCGGTGGATGCGCAGCGCGTTGGCAATGACCAGCAGCGAGCTGGCGCTCATGCCCAGCGCCGCAATCCACGGGGTGAGGTGGCCGCTGATGGCGAGCGGCAGGATAGTGAGGTTATAGACGGTCGCCCAGGCGAGGTTTTGCCGGGTGATGCGGCGGCTGCGCGCGGCGAGTTCCAGCAGGTAGGGCAGCGCTTCCGGGCCGTTTTTCAGGAGGACGATGTCGGCGTGGGTTTGGGAGAGCGGGTTGGCGCGACCCACGGCGACGGAGACGCTGGCGCGGGCAAGCACCGGCGCGTCGTTGATGCCGTCGCCGATCATCAGGGTGTGTTCCGGGTCGTTGGCTTCGAGCAGCGCCAGTTTGGCGGCGGGGTCAAGGCCACCGTGGTGGTCTTCGATGCCGTAGCGGGCGGCAAGGCGGGCGACGTTGTCGGCGCGGTCGCCGCTGGCAATGGCGAGGTGGTAGCGGGTTTTGAGTTGCGCCAGAGTCGCGGCGAGGTTGGCGCGTTCCGGGTCGCCCAGTTGGTAGTGGGCGCGCAGGGTGCTGTTTTCGGCGAGGTAAACGTGGTTGGTGGTTTCGGGAGCGGCGCTCGGCGATGGGTTCGCGGTTTTGCCGGATGATGTTTCAGCATCGGAGATAGCAGAACGGGTGCTACCCCCACCCCGACCCTCCCCCGCTGCGGGTGCTGGCGCACCCTGCAGGGGAGGGGGGGATTCGGTTGATGATTCTGCATCGGCGCGTAAGGTGGCAGCCATTGCGCTCCCTCCCCCTGTGGGGGAGGGGAGGGGGGGGGTTCCTAGCGG
>NZ_CALJAH010000368.1 GCF_938028185.1 uncultured Cardiobacterium sp.
GCAACACAGTATGAGGCTTTCGGTGGATGGCTATAAAAAGCATCGCGCGGCGGGCGTTCCAGCTCTTCGCGGGAAAGCAGCCAGTTCAGGATGTTGTGGCAGCGCATCGGTGTATTCCTCTAGATATGAAAAGTCCCTGCAGGGCAGGGGCTTTTCAGGTTCTCAGACTTTTGGGATGTGTGGGCGGGATTATTGCCGCTTCGCGCCAAAGGCGGCATCGACATTTTTCTTGGAATCGACAAAGCGTCCCACGACCTCTTCGGCGTTTTCACCAGCGAATTTGCCGGTGATGCCCCAGGGCTGGTTGTAGATGGTGCGGAAAGTCGCCTCGTGGTCTTTGGCGTTGTAATTGATGCGGGCGGAGGCGCTACCCTGATAGCTCGGGCTCGCCAGGCTGACATCCAGCCGCTTGCGGCCGAAATCCACATCCGCGCGCGCCGTACCCTGTTCAACCCGCTCCATCACGCCCTTGTCGTTGAGGAAACCGACGACGCTGTCGCCCAGATAAGTTGCCTGGCCGGTCGTCGGCATTTTGGTGACGGCCTCGCCGCGCCAGAAGTTGGTGTAGCCGGTGTCGGTGCTGAGCAGACCGAATTGCGAGTGCTTGTAGCTGCTGTCGCTTATCTGGAAGGTCTTGTAGGAGAGATAGGCCTGTTTGGTCACGCCGCCCTTGCCGTCCAGCGAGCCGTAAACGAGCAGGCCGTTCTGGCGGGTGCTGGCGTAGAAATTGGGCAGGCGCAGTTTGATGGTGCCGTCGTCCTTGTCGGTCACTGCGGTGGTGATGCCGTCGGCGGTCGGCGTGTTGCGTGTCATGAAGGGTTCAGTCAGCTTGTCGTAGTAGTGCTGGCTGTGGACACCGGTGATTTGCGCGACGCGACGCGGCACGCCGTAGTTGCTGCTGGGGGTGTCGGCCGCGGGCGGCGGGGTGTTGCCCGGTTTCAGGGCGTCCGGGGTCGGGTCTGCCGGGGGCGCGTTCGGATCATAAACGCCGCCGCAGGCGGTGAGCAGCGCGGTGGTTAGCAGGGAAATGAGGGTTTGGCTTTTCATGTTTCGTTCCTTGAGCTTGATGGAAATGGAATGAGATAGCGGGTGGCACTCACGCCACCCGCCTAGTTTACCCGGTTTGGCTTTTATGGGCATTCGGTAATTTTTGCCCGCCGCCCGCTTCAGGCGTTTTTAATCCATTCCTCAAGCTGGCGGATGGCGCTGGCAATTGGTGCCTGCTCCGCCCAGGCGTGTTCCTCCGGCGCGTTGTCTGTGCCAAAGGCGGCATGGTCGGCGTTGTCGAGATAGAGCCCGGCGATGGCGGTGACGAGGTCGGCATCGGCGCGCTGTTGCAGTTCGCGCCAGTAGTCGAGCGCGCAGGTGAAGCTCAAGTTGTTTTGCGCGGTGTCGGCGGGGTAATCGTCGCCGAGGGCGCGGGCGACCTGGTCGAGCATATCCAGCTCGGCGCCGATGCGGCGGTCGTTCCAGTCGCGTTCTTGAATGATGCGGCGCAGGTTGCGGTAATGCGGCTGTTCGATGGTGAGTTCCTGCGCGATTTCTTCGTCTTTCATTTGCGCTTCCAGTGCAATGATGATTTTGCGCGCGAGGCGTTCGAGCGCCATGTCGCTGTGGTTTTGCATCTGCGCTTGCAGGCGGGCGAGGGTTTCCTGGTAGGTACTCATGACGGTTTCCTATTGTTTTTCGGCGCCGAAAACGGCGGTGTTTTCCGGGTAATTGCGGATGGCTTTGGCGGCGGGCAGACTGAACTGGCCGATGATGTGCTCGGCACGCGGGCCGGCGACGGTCGCGTCGAGAATGCCACCGCTGTAGGCGACGGGATTTTCGTAACTGCGGTCGTTGTAGTGCAGGTTGCCGCTGATGTGATTGCCGGCGAGATTGGCGCTGATGTCCAGCGGCTGGCCGCTCACTGCGGACAGCCCGCTGACGCGGCCACCGACGGCCTTGTTGCCGAAATTGACATCGAGGGCGATGGCGCCGTCTTCGGCGTTGCGATAGATGACATTGCCCGCGTAGTGCGCGCTGCCGCTGGTCGGCACGGCGGCGTAGGGCGTCGGCTGGACGACGTGGAAATGGCGGTAGCGGTCGCCGGGGGCGTGGTAGCTGCCGAAGCTGGCGTAGGAGAGGTTGCGGTAGAGGATTTGCCCGCCGCCGCGGGTGCTGTCACGGTGGATGCCGTTGCCGCCGTCGAGATAGTAGGGATTGTTGCGGTCGGCGGCGGGGATGGCGGCGCAGTCGCGGCAGGCACTCCCGTCCGGGAAGTAGCGTTCGATACCGTCGCCGTCGGTGCGCGCGGTGGTCGCGGCCATGCCGTTCAGGCGGCGCCAGTTGGCGGCGGGCGGGGTGGTGTTCTGGTTGCTTTGGTTGGGGTTGAAGTAGCCGGGGCGGTTCGGACTGTTACTGCCGTAATGCTGCATATTGATGCCGATGCCGGGGCCGCTGATGGCGACGTTGTAGTCGTTGCCGCCGCAGGCGGTAAGCGCGAGGGCGGTCATGAGGGCAATGAGAAGGTTGTGCATGGGAATGCTCCTGATGGGCGTGTGTGGCATTGTCGCACCGTCGGCGGCGCTTTTGTGTTTTTTGGCGAGCAGCGGCGGTGTCGCTTCACCTGAAACCATCGCCACAAAAAACCGCGCCGAAGCGCGGTTTTGCAGGTTTATCCAGCCGTTCAATCATCATCATCGTCATCGTCGTCATAATAGCCTTCGCCATGACCATGATTGCCGTAGTAGCCGTAATAACCATGCGGGTCGTAATTGCCGCCGCCGTTATAGTCAGGATAAATCTCGATGCGATCATCATCGCGGTCGCGCTCTACCCGATCCTGATCAATCAGCTCCCCGGTTTTCGCATCCACATAGACTTCATACTTGCGGCCATCCTTGCGGATTTCCACTTCATAATAGCTGCGGCCATGTTTGCGGTGTTCGTAATCCACATCGACCACCCGCCCCTGAATCATCGAGTTGGCAATCATCGCCGCCTCTTCTTCGCTAATGGTGCGGCGGTGTTTCTTGGCGAGTGCCGCCGGGCTGGTCATTAACATCGCCGCAATCAGTACGGCAGCCAGCAAACCCTGTTTTTTCATCATCTTGCTCCGGTTATTGGGACGGGATTATTGTAGCGCCGGACAGATGAGCGAATGGCGACGGCAAAATGAAGGGTTGCTCATTTTGTCGCTGCCGTATTGTCGCTACATTAGGCGTAATGGACAAAACGGGTGCTTTTTTTGAGACGTGGGACTCTAATGGACAA
>NZ_CALJAH010000369.1 GCF_938028185.1 uncultured Cardiobacterium sp.
CACTAGCGGTGAGGCGGCGCGGCGCACTGGTGGGACGATGGCGATCGGTGCCGCGCACGCCGTCGCCGTAATCGTTGGCGATATTGGAGAGGATTTGCAGCGAGAGCGCAGTCAAAAGGGAGAGGATGAAGACGCTACAGCGCCAGTTACCCTGATGGTAAGCCAGCGCATTGCCGCAGCAAATGACGGCGAGCGCGAGCGGCAGGGTGCGCGGTCGCGCCAGTTCAATCAGGGTTCTCATGTGATTTTAATGGGGTTTTATAAAAATATAGCGGTTTTGTCGCGCAGATTTTGCCTGATTGCCTCATAAAGGACAACCGCGACCGCATTGGAAAGATTGAGACTGCGCGAGCCGGGCTGCATCGGCAAGCGGATTTTCTGTGTGGCTACGAGCGCGGCGTGGATTTCGGGCGGCAAACCGCTGGTTTCGCTGCCAAAAAGCAGCACATCATCCGCGCCGATGGTAGCGTCAAACAGGCTGCGTTCGCCTTTTGTTGTCAGCGCCCAAAGTGGTCGTCCGGCGATTTCTTGCGCAAACGCTGCCCAATCGTCGTGGTGGCGAATGGCAGCAAACTCGGCGTAATCCAGTCCGGCACGGCGCAGACGGCGGTCATCCCAGGTAAAACCGAGCGGGTGGATGAGATGCAGCACCGCGCCGGTATTGGCGCAGAGACGAATGATGTTGCCGGTATTGGGCGCGATTTGCGGCTGGTAGAGGGCGATGTGTTGCATGATGAATCACGGATTGGGCAGAGCAGGGCGCGCATCATAAACGGTTTTGTCCTGATGCGACGCCGTATTCAGCCTGCCGTAAATAAAATGACAAAATTTTGGAGGCTCACAGCAGAATTATCCGTATCGCCTTATGGATAAAGAAAAATAATGATTTTTGGATAACCCGTGGGAGCCTGTCATAATCCCGTTATGAATCATCAATCATACTCGCGTGAGAGTGAAATTATGCTGAATGACATCAGGCGATGTTCAAGCCCTTATACTAATGATTGCGAAAAAATAAAGATATAAAACATGAAGATAGTAGAAAACTCTTGCAATAACGCACACTATCTCCAGCAAAAGCAGCAATACCACAATAGATAAACCGTTTGCCATCAGTCTCCGTAACGGATTTTGATAACTTCGTAGAATGAATGTTATGTGTAAAAATCCCGCCAAACGTCATTGAAAATGCAATTGGCGGGACGCTCAAACCATAAAACAAAACCACACAAAATACAAATTTCGCTATCCCGGCGAAGCGTTGCTTAATCTTCCTGCCCGCATCTGCTATCATCCGCGCCGTTTTTTCAACCACCTGGAACATTTATGACATTTACCGACACACACCGCCGCCTCACCCTTGCCGTCTGCGGCCTGGCATCCTGGGCATCTATCGCCTTTGCCTACTATTATCTGGAGAAAACGCTGTACCTCACGCCGTGCAACCTCTGCATGATGCAGCGGCTGGCGTTCGCCCTCATCGGCTTTTTCTTCCTGCTCGACGCGATTTTCTGGCCGCAGCGGCCGGTCGCGCGTTACCTGATGCGCCTTTTCAAATATCTTTCGGTTTTCTTTGGCATTGGTCTCGCCGCGCGCCATCTCTATATTCAAAGCCTGCCGCCGGACCAGGTACCCGCCTGCGGCTTTGATTTCTACACGATGATGGAAAAAGCGCCCAGCGTTTTCCACGGTTTTCTCAAGGCGATGCAAGGCGACGGCGACTGCGCCATCCGCGATACTGTCTTTGGCCTGCGCATTCCCGTCTGGTCGATGATTCTCTTTATTGGCCTGTTATTTGTCTGCATTTTCTGCGAACGCAGCAAAACATCACGGAACTGAGCCATGCTGCGCAGACTGCCCGCCTTTACCCTTGTTGCCGCGCCCTTGCTCGGTGTTTTTTACGCACTTGGCCTTTATTACGGCGAACGTTTATTTTTTACGTTCGGCGCTCGCAATTGCCAGTTTTTTATGCTCAATGGCGGTTTAATGGTAATGCTTAACTGGCGGCTTTTGTCAGAACCCGGCGTACGGCGCAAGGCTTGGACGGGGACGCTATTGCTGCTTGCATTCACTACGCTTTGCCACGCCTACATACAGCAGCGTTTTCATGTATTTAGCGACAATTACTACCGGGATTTTGCGCCTGCCATTCTTCTCTCCACCGTGACGCAAACCGGCGCGCTGCTCCTCGCCACCTTTTGCGAAAAACACGCACAACGCCCCGCCGACATCGCCCTCGCCGTCTGCGCCAACCGCTTCATTTTCAACGGATTGCTCTACGGTTTGTTCATCGCCCTCACCGCGCTGATTCTCGGCCTCGGCTTCGCCCTGCTGCGCCTGGTCAATATCGACCTTTGGCGACTGCTCGGCGAACCCGGCCAGCAAATCCTCATCGGCCTCTGCGGCGGCGTGAACCTGCTCATCCTCAACCTTGCGCCGCTGCCGGAACGCGAACGCCCCTTCCCCTACCTGCACATCTTCCAGTACATCGCCCTCGCCTTCGCCCTCTTCTACCTTGCCGTGCTGCCGTTCGCCAGCGAACATATTGACAGCGGCCAGCGCCTTGCCATCGCCACTGTCCTTTGGCTGCTTGCCATCTGGCTCTACGACCGCGAACGTCCCCGGCTACGCCTCAACATCCTCACCGCTGCTGCGGGCATCGCCCTCGCCTGCCTCAGCCTGCACGGCATCGCCATCCGCATCGGTGCTTACGGCCTGAGCGAAGACCGCGTCTACGCCCTCTACCTCATCCTCGCGCTGCTCATCGCCCACGGCGGACTGCTGCTGAAAATGCTCGGCCTCTACCGTCGCAACGCCTTTGCCCAACGCGCCTTCACCGCCACTATCGCCCTGCTCGCCGCCTGCACCCTCGCCACCGCGCTATTGCCACTGCCGCGCTGGATACTAGCAAGCCAGTTTGCGCGCTATACCGCCGGGGGAACAGCCCCAGAAGAATTACAGCAATACGACAACTGGCGCATCTTTCAGCGCTACGGCAAGGCGGGCAAACAGGCGCTAATAGAAATCTACCGCTATCACGGTTCTAGTGAGGCTGATATTGCACGCAAAGTCGCTGACTTCCCTTACGCTCCTGAAAAACCTGCTTCCGCTGTGCAACGCTTCCGCACCACGTTGCACACCTACCCCGGCGACTACCAGCCGGACGAAGCCACCGTTGCCGCCGCCTACGAAACCGGACACGACAGCGCGAGCGCCATCCTGCTGCAAACCGACGCCGACCACGACGGCACCCCGGAAACCCTGCTACTGCTCTGGGACGGCGAAAACTATTGCAGACATTACCGCTACGACAGCGCCGGACAGCGTTTTGACTACAACAGCGACACCCCCTGCACCACCGACCCCGCCGCCGCCTTGCGCGCGCATGGCATCCAGTACCAGCGCCCGCGTTATGACGACGTTGTTATCGGCGACTTGCGCCTCAACCTGAACACCAACCCCTGACATGACGCCAAACAACCCCGTCGCCGCCCGCCTGCTGCAAGACCTCGCCCACGGCGATGCCTTCGTTCGCATGAATTACCAGGGCGCGGCGCACCTCCTGCCAGTCGCCTTGCGCGACGACGTCCGCCTTGACGACCTGCTCGGCATCGACCGGCAAAAAACCGCGCTGCTTGCCAACCTTGACAACTTCCTCGACGGCAAACCCTGCCAGCATATGCTCCTCTGGGGCGCGCGCGGCACCGGCAAATCCTCGCTTATCCGCGCCGCGCTGCTGCACTACCGCGCTCGTGGCCTGAAAAGCCTGCAAATCGCCTGCGACGACCTCGCCGACCTGCCCTTCCTCCTCTGGACGCTGGCGCACAGCCCCGCCCCATACCTCATCTACATCGACGACCTCTCCTTCAGCGCCGGCGACGGCAGCTATCGCGCGCTCAAAGCGGTGCTGGACGGCGCGCTCGGCGGCATCGCCCCCAACCTGCTGCTCTGCCTCACCTCCAACCGCCGCCATTTACTCGCCGAATACCACCGCGACGACCGCGCCCTGCACCCGCAAGAAGACGAAGAAGAACAAGTGTCGCTGGCGGAGCGCTTCGGTCTGCGCCTCGCCTTCCACCCGCTCGACCAAGAACAATACCTCGCTACCGTCGCCCACTGGCTCGGCCGCCCGCTTGATCCGGCGACACGGCAAAAAGCGCTGCAATACGCCCTCGCCCACGGCTCACGCAGCGCCCGCGTCGCCGCCCAATGCGCCCGCAGCCTGTGCTGACGGCTCTATAGCAACATCCCCACCCAGGAGCCCGCCATGACCCCATACACCCCGCCCAAAGACAGCAAAATCGCCGTCGGCATCTCCGGCGGCGTTGATTCCTCCGTCGCCGCCCTTCTCCTACGCGACGCGGGCTACGACATCTTCGGCATCTTCATGAAAAACTGGGAAGAGACCTACAGCAGCGGCTATTGCAGCGCCGAAGAAGACGTCGAAGACGCGCGTGATGTCTGCGAAACCCTCGGCATCCCGCTGCACACCGTGAATTTCACCGCCGAATACCATGAGCGCGTCTTCCGCCATTTCCTCGCCGAATACGGCGCCGGGCGCACGCCAAACCCGGACATCCTCTGCAACCGCGAAATCAAATTCGCCGAAATGGCGCACTACGCGCGCGAACTGGGCGCGGACTATCTTGCCACCGGCCACTACGCGCGGCGCGGCAGTCACCACGGTGCGCCCGCCCTCTACAAAGGCGCGGACAATAACAAAGACCAAAGCTACTTTTTGAGCCAAATCACCCCGGCGCAGCTGGAGAGCGCCTGCTTCCCGCTCGGCGACATGGCAAAAAGCGAGGTGCGCCGCATCGCCGAAAGCGCGGGGCTTGTCACCTATGACAAAAAAGACTCCACCGGCATCTGCTTCATCGGCGAACGCCCCTTCCGCGACTTCCTCGCCAACTACTTCGAGAACAAACCCGGCAAAATGATCACCCCGCAAGGCGTGTGGGTCGGCGAACACATCGGCCTCATGTACTACACCATCGGCCAGCGGCAGGGGCTGGGCATCGGCGGCATCGCCGGTGCCAGCGAAGAACCGTGGTACGTTCTCGACAAAAACCCGGCGGACAACACCCTCATCGTCGGCCAGGGCGAACACCCGCTGCTTTACCACGACACCCTTACCGCGCGCCAACTCGCCTGGCTGAACGAACCGCCCGAAGCAGGCCGCAGTTACGGCGGCAAAACCCGCTACCGCCAGCCCGACCAGCCCTGCCGCGTCGAATGGCAGGGCGACGACGAAATCAGCGTGCATTTTGAAACGCCACAACGCGCCATCACCCCAGGCCAATACCTCGTCCTCTACGACGGCGAACGCTGCCTCGGCGGCGGCGTCATCGAGGCGCGCAGCAACCGGGCAGAATCCCAACCCTGACGGAGATGCAAATGTATTATTTCGTCCTCTATACCCTCCTTATCCTGTTGGCGCTATTCGCGTCCTCTTACGATATAAACAAGAGCTACAGCAAGCCCAGCGATTTTCTCGACAGCCTGCGTGATTTCTTCAGTGGCGATGGGGGTGACGGTGGTGATGGAGGCGACAGCGGCGGTGGCTGCGATGGAGGCGGCTGCGACGGCGGCGGTGGCGACTAAGAACCTGTTCAAAATCCCGGTTATCCACATGAACTTGAATTGCTACGCCGAATTTCCCCCTCCCCTGCAGGGCGCGCAGCGCCCGCAGCGGGGGAGGGCCGGGGA
>NZ_CALJAH010000370.1 GCF_938028185.1 uncultured Cardiobacterium sp.
AACTACGCCGTCGCCCGCCTCAAACAAACGCTGAAAGCCAAAGCCGTGCTCTGCGCCGGACTGCACATCAGCCTGGACAACGAAAACACGGGCGAACACGACGAATGGTGCTACCAGGACGGCCTCGCCGCCTACCTGCGCGAACAGACCGGCGACGACACCCTGCCCGCCGAACCCTACACCCTGAGCCACAGCGACGACGAAGGCCAAATCGACCTCGCCCTCACCTGGCAAGAAGGCAGCGGCGTAAACGGCACCTTTGAGAGCTACGCCAACCTCATCCCCACCAGCGGCGGCGGCACGCATGTGAACGGCCTGCGCACCGGCCTGGTCGAAGCGCTGCGCGAATTCTGCGAATTCCGCGACCTCTTGCCGCGCGGCGTCAAACTCGCGCCGGAAGACATCTGGGAAGGCTGCCAGTACGTCCTCTCCGTCAAAATCCCCGAACCGCAGTTTTCCAGCCAAACCAAAGAACGCCTAACCTCGCGCCAGTGCGCCGCCTGGGTCGCCGGCATCAGCAAAGACCAGTTCGGGCTGTATCTCAACAAACACGCCGACATCGGCGAAGCGCTCGCCGCCCTTGCCATTAGCCACGCGCAAAAACGCCTCAATCACAACAAACAAGTTACGCGCAAACGCGCCACCAGCGGCCCGGCATTGCCCGGCAAACTCGCCGACTGCATCAGCCAGGACACCCGCCTCACCGAACTGTTTTTGGTGGAAGGCGACAGCGCCGGCGGCTCTGCCAAACAGGCGCGTGACCGGCAAAACCAGGCGATCATGCCGCTGCGCGGCAAAATCAAAAACACCTGGGAAGACGACTCCGCCGTGGTTATGGGCTCACAAGAAATCCACGACATCGCCGTCGCCATCGGCATCGACCCGGCGAGCGACGACCTGAGCGGCCTGCGCTACGGCAAAATCTGCATCCTGGCGGACGCCGACTCGGACGGCCTGCACATCGCCACCCTCATCTGCGCGCTGATGGTCAAACACTTCCCGGCGCTGGTCAAAGC
>NZ_CALJAH010000371.1 GCF_938028185.1 uncultured Cardiobacterium sp.
ACGACAGCCTCGACATCGCCGCCGCGCTGGCACAACTCGGCGAATACCAGGCCGCGAGCGAACGCCTGAATACCCTGACTGCCGAAGAAAACAGCAACAGCTACCCCTACAGCAGTACGACCAGCCTCGCCGCGCACAACCTCGTCCGCCTCAAACAACTCGAAAACCAATGGCAAAACGTCAAAAACGACCCGCAAAACACCGCGGCGACCATCGCCAAACAAATCGAGAGCCAGCGTGACGCACTCGCCCAGGCACTCTCGCACGACCGCTACCTGAGCACACAAGAGCTCGCCTGGCTGGTACGCCTTGCGACCGTCGCGCCCAAACTCGCCGCCGACACCGCCATCGAAATCAACGGCAAAACGGCGACCCTGGCCGACCTCGAAAAAAGCGACTACAACGGCCGCGTGCGCATCACCAACCCCGGCAAAGAAGCACTGTGGCTGGAAGCGAGCGACCTGCACGCCCCGGCAGCAGACACGGCGAGCAGCGAAGGCTGGGACATCGCGCTGCGCTACGAAACCGCGGACGGCAGCACCGTGCTTGACCCGGCCAAACTGCCGAACAACACCGACATCCGCATCACCGCGACCTTCACCCCGAAACTCGACCGTGACGCCACACAAAGCGACCTGCTCTACGTCTATCGCCTGCCCGCAGGCATCACCCTGAACGCGCTGCGCGACGACAAACACGACAGCGCCCAGGACGAAGACGACAACAGCGGCGGGGATGACAGCGACAACATCCGCTACCAGTACCGGGAAAACCGCGACGACCGCCACATCGCCGCCTTCACCCTGGATGGCGCGCCGAAAGCGTTCAGCTACACCCTCTACGGCCGCACCACCCGTGCGGGCACCTGGCACGCCCCCGGCGCTTCCATCGAAAATATGTACCACCCCGAAGAACACGCCCGCCAGGCGGCACAAACCATCGTGGTGCAATAACCGCAACCCAAACAAAAACCGCCCTCCGGGGCGGTTTTTTTTAGAACCTGTTCAAAATCCCGGCTATACACATATATAGCCATCCACCGAAAGTTTCAGACAAGGCGCGCCGCTGAAGGCAGTACGC
>NZ_CALJAH010000372.1 GCF_938028185.1 uncultured Cardiobacterium sp.
GCGACATTATCGGTGCAAGGCAGAAGGCGTAATCCCGGATAGCGCGGATAGAAAACGGTACGGATACCAATCTTCAATAATTCAATGGAAACAAAAGCGCGCATAAAGAAGGCCGCCTGCGTACTCAACACGCCGCCTTCGCCGACGACAAACAGCGCGACCACGTTGCCGAACACCAGCGACAGCAGCAATACCAGGCCGTCAAACAGCGCCACGCCGACCACGCCAATCAGTCGCCGCACCAGCGGCGCCAGGCGTCCCTCGCGTAGCGCCCGCTCCTGCAAGCGCCGCTTGACCGGGCGGCTCGCCAACTGTAACCCTCGCAAAAACAATAGGGTAGCGCCGATAATCAGCGCCAAATTAAGCGTCGCCTGCGCGAATGTCTCGAAATTGACGGTGCGCAGCATCACGTCGCGCCCGGAAAACGCGCCGACCAGCGCATCCCAACTGTCGCTGATGCGCGTGCCGACCTCGCGCAGCACCTGCACGCCCGCCTCGGCCACCTTTTTCGGCCACGCCGCCGCCGAAACCACCGCCGCGCGCGCGTTTTCCGCCACCGATTTCAGCGCCTCCGCCTCGGCCTGTTTCTCGTCCTTGGGCGCATCACCCTTGTCCGGCGCGGCTTCCTCCGCTTTTGCCGCATCATCGCCGGCAGGCGTGTCGTCCGCCGCTGCGGCGGGCGCCTCTGCCTTGTCCTTGCCGTCCGCCGCCGGGGTTTCCGCCTTTGCGGCGGCTTTCTCCGGCGCGTTCAACTGCCGCAGTTGCGCAATCAGCGCCTTGCGCTGCGCCGGATTTTCCAGCACATCCGCCAGCGCGGCGAGCGCCGCGTTGTCATCCGCCTTCGCCGCCTCATTTCCCGCCGCGAAAGCCGTCACCCCAAACAATACCAGTAAAAAAAGGCAGAAACGCCGCATGGTCTTCTCCTGTCAAAAGCCGTTTACATACACAATAGCGGGAAACGTGTATGTATAAATCTATGCCTGCGCCAGCGCGCACAGGCGCAGCGGGAATAGCCGCCCGTCGCGCCCCTCGCCGACACCGAAAAACTGCGCGCCGTCGTACAGCGCCACCTCGCCGCGTGGGGCGTCGTAGGCGATGTCGTTGCCGTTGCGGATAAATCGCAGCTTCTCCGGCGGCACCACCACGCGCGGCAAATGGGCGACGCAGCAATCGAGCGGCAACAGCACCGCCTGCAACGCTGCGACGTCGCCCGCTTCCTGCCAGCCGCGCAGCGTCGCCAGCGGCGTCATCGCGCGCAGTCCGGCGACTTCCACCCGTCGCAACGCGCGTGTATGCCCGGCGCTGCCGAGCGCCGCCGCCATGTCGCGCAGCAGGCTGCGGATGTACGTCCCCTTGCCGCAACGCACGAAAAAGCGCGCGCCGTCGTCGTCCACACCGAGCAAACGCAATTCGTGAATGACCACCTCGCGCGCCTCCAGCTGCGGCAATTCCCCGCGCCGTGCCAGCGCGTAGGCGCGTTCGCCGCCGACTTTCAACGCGGAAAAGGCGGGCGGCACCTGCCGCTGCACCCCGCTGAACCGCGCGCACAGCGCCACCCAGTCCACCGCATCCAGCAGCGGCGGCGCGGCTTCGCGAATAACCGTGCCGGTGCCGTCGCCGGTGTCTGTCTCCGCGCCGAAAGCGAGCGTCGCCTCGTAGGCCTTGTCGCCATCGAGAAAATAGCGGCCAAACTTGCTCGCCTCGCCAAACAGCACCGGCAACAGCCCGGTGGCGAACGGGTCGAGCGTGCCGCCATGCCCCGCCTTCTCCGCCTGATAGAGCCAGCGCGCCTGCTGCAATGCCTGATTGCTGCTGAT